>DAOVKO010000182.1 GCA_030631725.1 Actinomycetes bacterium
GATCACGCCCGTGATTCGCCGAGCCCACTTCTCGAAAGCTACGAGCTTGTCATAGGCTTGGCCCACGCGCTTCGCGCCCAGGGCGATCAGCACGGCGAAAACCAGAACCGGCAACCCCGTGGCCACCCCGTAAGCCGAGGGAATGATGAATCCCGACTCGTACTGCAAGGCCACAGGTATCAGGCCCCCGAAAAAGAGCCCCGCCGACACCGGACAGAAAGAAAGGGCAAAGACCACCCCCAGCGGCAGCGCTCCCCACATTCCCATGGCTTCGACCCGCTTCTGCATCTTCTCGCTTACGCCTGAGCCGGAGAGCTTGAGCTGAATCAGCTCGAGCAGGATCATCCCCACCAGGATGAGCAGCGGTCCAAGCAGCTTGTTCATGTATTTCTGGAGCAGGTGTGACACAGCCGGGGCCCAAAGCAGGCTCGACACCAGCAGCACTCCGAGCACCAGATAGGTCAGCGTACGCCCGCCCGTGTAGAGCAGACCCGTCAGGAAGACCCGAAACGGGCTGGCGACTCTGCGGCCCACGAACGAGATAGCCGCGATGTTGGTGGCCAAAGGACACGGGCTGATCGAAGTGAGTATGCCCAACCAGAACGCCGAGGCCACAGCCAGCAGGAACTCTGCCATCAGTTCGGCACCTCCAGATAGCTGCCCGTCTCGTCCTGGATGTACTTCAGGAACGCCTGCTTGTTGCGGACGAGCTCCCAGACCTGCTGGAGGTTCTTCCACTGCTTCTGCTTACTGCCCTCAAACTCGGCGATTACCACGGAGCGCGTCACGAGCTGGTAATCCTGTACGAAGTGCTCGTTGCCCGGCTCATCCACGTTCACAACCCGAAACTCCAGGCGTCCATCCTTCAAGGCCTCAGGGAAGCCAGCCTGGATAGCCTCCTTGGCATAGGCCTCGATCGTACGGCAGGTCATGCAGCGCATGTTGCCGTGGAAGTAGTAGGCCACAACTTTGCGATTTGTTGCCTTCTTCTCGGATGCACCGGGAATCTTGGGATCTTCCTTTGTGGAACCAGTCTGCTCATTCGTCTCCGGCCTTGCTGGGACGCTGGATATCCCCCCCGATTCCTTCATAACCAGCCACACCACGCTCGCAACGACAAAAGCGAGTAGAACGACGGTAATAATCGTCTTGGGTCTCATGTAACAATCTCCTTACGAGAGTGCCTAAAGTAACTCCTTGATATCGTCGATCGACAAAACTTTCCCCGCCGACTTCACCTCGCCGTCTACGGCAAGCGCGGGCGTCATCATGACCCCGAACTTCATAATCTCGTTGATGTCAGTTACTTTGACAAGCTCGTACTCGATGCCTGCTGCCCTGGCGGCCGCCTCGGCGTTCTCGGCAAGCTTCTTGCACTTCGGGCAGCCCGTGCCTAGGATTTGTATCTTCTTCATAAGGATCTCCTATCCGAAAACGGTACCATAGATTATTCCCGAAGCCGTAGCCATCACCACAACCAAGGACACAAAAACAACCGTCTTCTTTGTTCCCATCACGCTGCGAATGACCAGCATATTGGGCAAACTCAGCGCCGGTCCCGCCAGCAGCAACGCTAAAGCCGGCCCTTTACCCATGCCGCTACCGATGAGTCCCTGCAGGATCGGCACCTCGGTCAACGTGGCAAAGTACATGAATGCCCCAGCCAGCGAGGCAAAGAAGTTGGCCCCGAGCGAATTGCCTCCCACCGCCTTGGTCACCCACTCTGAGGGGATCAACCCTTCTTGCCCAGGACGCCCCAGCAGCGCCCCGGCTACCAGCACTCCACCCAAAAGTAGCGGCAGAATCTGCTTGGCAAATCCCCAGGATGAAGTAAACCACTCGCTACCCTCTCCCTCATTCGTGCTTGTAGCCCAGGAAAGTCCAACCACGGCCGCGGCAAACGGGATCATCGGCTCGTGACGGAATAACGCCGCCAGAATGGCCGTAGGGATGGCAGCCAGCACAATCTTGGACCATGACACCTTGATCCAGAACACCAGTATTAGACCAAGCGCCGCCGCAAAGACCGCCGTTATGATCCATTTGGCGCTGTGTATGGCGTACCAGACGCCAGTTGTTGAATCCGACTTGCCCCAGTTGGCAAAAACCAAAACACCCACTATAGCAGCGAAAAAGATCGCGTTCTGCCAGAGCGGCCGCGAGACCTGCGGCTCTGGCAGCTCGGCCTGGGCGTTCGCCTTGGCCAACTCCTCCTTGCGGAAGATCAAGTGCATCGCCAGACCGATTACAATGCTGAACAGGATTGCTCCAACTGCCCGGGCAACGCCCAGTTCAAGGCCCAGTACACGTGCCGTCAAGATGATGGCCAGCACGTTAATAGCCGGGCCGGAATACAAAAATGCTGTGCCCGGTCCCAGTCCTGCCCCCATACGGTAGATGCCCGCGAAAAGCGGCAGTACCGTGCAGGAGCAGACTGCTAGGATTGTTCCGGAAACCGAGGCTACGCCGTAAGCGAGAACCTTGTTGGCCTTGGCCCCCAGGTATTTCATCACCGAGGCCTGGCTGACGAAGACCGCAATGGCTCCGGCGATAAAAAACGCCGGCACTAGGCAAAGCAGTACGTGTTCGCGCGCGTACCAGTGGACGAGGTGAAGTGCCTCCCAAACGGCGCTCCTCAGCCGCTGCGATCCTTGCAGCCACTCAACCGGCAAGTAAAAGCACACGAGGAAGGCCGCGACAATCAGCACCAGCTTTGCCCATTCATCTTTCCACTTCATTCGTATGCCTCTTTGTCACTATTTGGCAAAATGGCCAATGATGGCCCCAAAAAAAATAGAGCCTCGACTCATCTCACCAGGCTGGCTTGTTCCTTTGCGTTCGTCTTAAGCACCGACTCCACGCAGGAAAAGAACCTTAGCACGCACGGAACCCGCAGCGAGTAGAAGACCTGCGTGCCTCGCTTCTCGTCCCAGACAATCCCGGCATTCTTGAGAACCGACAAGTGCTTGGAGACAGTGGACATATCGTCGCCGACCATCTCGGTGAGTTCACACACGCATCGCTCGCTCCTGGAGAGCTCATCCACTATGAAGAGCCGTGTCGGATGCGACATGGCTTTTATGATCTTTGCCTTGGCCTCATACCGGGACTTGGTCTTGGAGTCCATGATTAGTCCTTTCGTGTTCATTATTTTCTATTTTGCCAAATAGCCAAGGACGGTCAAGCATTTTCTTGAGAATATCTCGCTGATCTGAGAAGTCCCTGTGTTGCAGGCAAGGCTGAGCTCGTTGTGGGCATAGCCTGGAAGTGCCTGTCCATGACAGCGTATCATCTCCCTCAGAGATGTCTTTTCCCTGCTGTGAATACTCGTTGGTTGAAGGAGTACTTTGTTCTCAGCCCTCGAATTCTGCTGCGCTGAACCTGCTGCCCAGATACGTCTTCCGCACCAGCGGATCGTTGACCAGTTCCCGCGGTGTCCCGTCGCGCAGCACCCGCCCGTCGAAGATAATGTATGACCGATCCGTCACCGACAGTGTTTCCCGCACGTTGTGATCCGTCAGCAGCACCGATATCCCCGAATCGCGCAGCGACCTGATCTCATGATGCAAGCTCTCTACCGCTATGGGATCCACGCCGCTGAAAGGCTCATCCAGCAGCACCAGCGTCGGGTTAGTTATCAGGCTCCGGGCGATCTCCAGTTTCCGACGTTCCCCTCCCGACAGCGTCCGGGCCAATTGCTTTCTCAGATAGGTCAGTCCGAACTCGTCCATCAGCTCTTCTGCTCGGTTCAGGCGTTGTTTCCGCGACATGGTCATCGATTCCAGAACCGCCAGCAGGTTTTCTTCCACCGTCAGGCGTTGAAAGATGCTCGGCTCCTGGGCCAGATATCCCATACCTCGCCGGGCTCGCCTGTACATCGGCATATGGGTAACATCCATTCCATCGAACATTACTGTGCCCGCATCGGGCCTGACCATTCCGATGGTCATTCGGAAGGTCGTCGTTTTGCCCGCTCCGTTTCGTCCCAGCAGACCGACTATCTCCGCCGGGCCCACTCGTAGTGAAACGTGGTCCACCACAACTCGCCCGGAGTATTTTTTCACTAAGCCTCTGGTTTCCAACAGGTTCATGTTTGTTTGTTCCATCTAGTTATGGGACTCTGGAGTTCCTTCCTGCCTGATTGTGGATAAACTGTCAGACAATTTCCGTTTGTTCTGCTTTGTTTTCCTCTCGCCGCCCGGACCGACCTCCAAACCCAGCCTCACCCCGAGTCGTTTTTGACGCTTACGATCAATCTATGTACGTAACTATCACAATAATAAGCAGTTACCTTCCGCAACCTCCGTGATCCTACCCCATTATTCAACCTGAGGAACTTTTCCTGGCTCTGCCCATTCAAGCTTTCTTCTGACCGCCAAAACCCAGCTTTCAGCCGGCTTGTGGATAAGTTGTTGAA
>DAOVKO010000161.1 GCA_030631725.1 Actinomycetes bacterium
GGATGGATGCAAGAAAGAACGACGGCGGCATACCTGGATGGTATGCTTAGGAGTTCTGACGCGGCAGACGCCGATTTGTCTTGCAACCCGAAGGGACGCCGTCCTTTTGCCCGCCGCCTGCGTCGCTCGTCGTCAATGATGCCTCCTGCATCGTATTCTCCTCGCTTCTGGTCGGCAACCAAAATTCCAGGCGTCGCGGCCGCGTCAGGTTTTGTTAGAGTGCCTTAGTCAAGTAGCTTCCTCGACCGGCCGATAAGCCTTTCAGAGGCTGTGGGACTCCGCCTGTGCTGTGAGCCTGACGGTTTGTGCCGTTTTCGGCTCGAACACGGACCGGACAGCCTTACACTGGAGGGTTTGGGTGTTGGGCGAGCTCAAACCCTCCTTTTTGTACTCCAGGGCCGGATAACCGTATTCCTGAGCCCTCTAACTGTCGTCGCTCAGAATCTTGTTGACCACCACCAGGTCCAGTCGCACCCGCAGGTCGAACACCGCCGGGCCGGAAATGGTTACAATCTTACCCTCTTTACTCTTGAGCGACTCACCGCTTATCATTCCCGGCAGCAGGTAGCAGATATTCTTGCCCGTAAATGGATCCACCAGTCGCCAGCGCTCCATCCCCCGGCTGCGGAAAACGTAAGAAGCTTTCAGTTGGCCGGTGGCCTCTCTGTGTTTTCCCTCCTTTGCGCCGGGAGTCTTCTCAGTGGGCTCCTTGCGAAGAGCTTGCATACGTTGGTGGGATTCCTTGAACCTCTTTTTGATCTTCTCCGATCTTGCCATGGCCGCCTGAATATCCATCTGCCGGCGGATTTCCTTGATTGGCTCCTGGATGGTTGCGGCGATTTCCTTCGACTTGGTCTTCGTGGAAAGGCCCAAGTATTTCGCCAAATGTTCCGCCAGTCGGCGCTCGGCCATCGGGCGACGCATCTCGATTCGCAAAGCTTCGTTGAGGTTCTTCAGCTCGGTCCAATCCGCAGACTTAGCCAACTTTGGGGATTCTGGAATCTTCAAAACATCTTCAATATCCGGAACAGTCGGAATCTCTACCATATCTTCAGGCTTGACCGTTGGCTCACCTTTGTAGGGCTTGACGTAACCCACGTATTGCGACGAAACCCAGAAGAAAGCTTTTCCCGCCGGCGGTTCGATTTTGTAGAAGCTCATCGCTTCACCGTCCACCTTCGACATTAGCGGCCTCCCCAAAATCCGTACCTTATCCCCCTTGTTCAGTTTGCATTGTTCCTGGTAGATTTGTGTGGACCTACTCGCCCCTGCCCTGACCCGCACCACTGAGCCGGTTACCAGCCCTCGAGAGCCTCCGGATTTCTCCACGTACTTCGCCGCGATCAGACTAAAGCACCCTTTGGGCGGATCGATCTTCAGCCAGCCGGACCGTTCTTCGTGCACCACCACTTTACTGTCTCGGGAAAGTACCCCGCAGACATAATAGTTCAATCCAGGCCCGGCCCGAACCTGAACCCGATCGGCACTAACTCGACCTTCGGCGGGATATGTTATCTTCTCGCCCTTGGGCCAGCCGCCTGTCTTTGCTCTGGACTGTCCGTGAGCAACTGTCCCGCACAGCAGCCCTACTATGCCCAAGCCTACCACCAGACTCCCGGCAATGTCGCCAATCCTGTTTCTGCTCATGGTATTTCTCCGCCTGAGATTTTTCTTGCCGAGCTGGATAGCTTTCGCTTCTATCTACTCTATCGCTTGGGCCAGCCCCTGTCAAGTCTCTTCCGCCTGCGGGGTGCATAGAGGTTCTGTGGATCATGCCATATTTAGCCCCCGGTTTTACGGAGAGGCCCCCAATCAAGGGTCCCATCCGCCCATAAATCGGCGGCCCGCTGCCCGCGCCATTTCGAGATTGGGGTGCCCCGGGGGTTTGCTTTCCGTTCTCCGCAGTACTACTACTACGAAGGATGCTTCACGTTGATTTTTGATTTACGGCTTCCAAGCTACCCCGCCGAAGGCCCCGTGCCCACAGCCCCAGCCAGCACGCCGGCATCCCAACCCGGCGGGGCTACGCTCTGGCGGGCATAGTAGTACAGGGCCGCCTGAAAACACGTCTGCAGCACAGAAAACACCAGGGCCAATATCACCATGTACACTATCAGCAGAACCAGCCAGATTAGCACATGTCCCGCCCCTAGCATAAGAGCCGTAGCAAATATCAAAAACCCCGGCAGGCAGCAGACAAACCACAGTAGCCCAAAACTAAAGCCACCAATCAACTGCTCACCCCAGGTGTCGCGCAGCATCTTGGTTGATTGTTTGATTGCTGCAAATGGTCCTTTGGTTTCTACGACCAAGATGGGCAGGGCTAAGAATGTCGTCAGCGACCAGGCCATCCCCAGCAAACCAGCCACTATTTGCCCGAATTTCTCTGATCGGTTCTCTATAATCCGAAGGATCACCCCCACCGTCGCCGAGACCAGTGCCCAGCCCAGCAGCAGCGGCACCCGGGCAAAGGCCACCCTGAAACCGTCTCCTAGGCTCGGTTCGCTCCCCCGCATACGGATCACCGCGCAGGCGATAATCCCCGTGTTGAAAAACATAATCACAAAATACGTGCAGAAGTAGAACAGGAACATCTTCCCGTAGTAGCTGATTTGCTCAGCCATCGCTGCATCCCGCGCCGGTGGCCGCCAGCCTTCGCCTTCGCCCCCCAACATCCCCAGCCCGAAAGACCCCAGCACCAGCAGCAGGCACAGCCCCGAAATCAAGGGAAACACCAGCATCTCCTTATCTTTTTTTACCATGTCCCACGAGGTCCCGATCAAACTCCACGTATTACTGATTCGCCCGAAAAAGCCAACCTGTCCCCACATCTTCAGCCTCCTTTATTGTTGCAGTTCAAACTTTTCAAACCCCTCCTGCTCGCCGATTTGTCTCCACGCTCATTTCGTCTGCCCACACCCACATCCAGCGCTTGGCTCATTATCCCTTCCTGACCGCCCGGATACAAGCGGCATTAACGCCGCTGAACTACCCGAATGCTTGACACATCCGCCCGACACAGTATGATACTGTCTCGCTTGATTTAGGCTCTTCGCGTTATATTTGGCCGCTAGCGCATGCCTCAAGAAACACCACAACAATTGCCCGGCTCCATCGAACAGGGATTGGCCCCCGAACTGGTCACCGTTCTGATCGAAGTGGGCCAGGCCCTCGTTGCCGACCTTACCACTGAAGCCGTGTTGGCTTCAGCCCTCAAAGTTGTCCAAAGGGTCCTCTCCGCTGAGGCCTCTTCAATCTTTTTGGCCGACCCTCATACCGGTGATTTACGCGTCTACCTCGCCGACCCCGAGCACGAGGGGGCTCTGAAATCTCTCATTCAGCCCAAGGGTAAAGGCCTCAGTGGATTGGCCGCCGAACAGGGCCGGGCCATTCTTGTCCCTGATGCCTACCAGGACCCCCGCTTCGACCCCACCGCCGATAAACAAACCGGCTTCCGAACCCGCTCGGTCCTCTGCGTCCCTTTACGTGTCCTTGGAGAAAACCTCGGCGTAGTCCAGGTCCTCAACAAAAAGGGCGGCGGAAGCTTCACCGAACGCGAACTCATTCTCCTGCAAGCCGTCGCTTCTCTGGTAGCTTTGGCTCTGGACAATGCCCGCAAACACGAAGAGCTCCTCCAGGCTCAAAGACTCGCAACCGTAGGTGAAACCATCGCCAGCCTTGCTCACTGCATAAAAAACGTCCTTAGTGGTATCAACGCTGGAACCTTCTTCATCAACGAGGCCATCGGCAAGCAGGACCTTGCTGGCGTAAAAAAGGGCTGGCAAATCGCTGATGCCAATATGAAGTTTCTCAGCGACCTCGTCCTCAACATGCTCAGCTTTGCTCGCCGGCGCGAGCCCGCCTTGCAATCCACCGATGTCAATAGGCTCTGCAATGAAGTAGTCAACTTGGTGGCCGAGCAGGCCCGCGAACAGCAGGTCGAAGTAAAACTCCAGCCCCACGCAAATCTGCCCAAGCTCAAGCTCGATGCAGTCGGATTGCGCCGTTGCATCCTGAATCTCCTCGGCAACGCCATAGAGGCCTGTGCTCAGAAAAAGGGCAAGGTCACCGTCAGCGTTGACGGCCACAGCAACGATTCCCTTTATATCCGCATCGCGGATTCCGGAACCGGCATGTCCGCCGAAACCCTCAAAAAGCTCTTCACCGTCTTTTTCTCCACCAAGGGCAACCGGGGAACAGGCTTGGGGCTGCCCGTCAGCAAAAAGATCATCGAAGAGCATGGCGGACGCCTCCAAGTCGACTCCGTCCTGGACCAGGGCACCACTTTTACTATAATATTACCAATTAATAGTCCTTCAAAGTAAGGCACTCTAACAAGACCTGACGCGGCCGCGACGCCTGGAATTTTGGTTGCCGCCTAGAAGCGAGGAGGATACGATGCAGGGAGCATCATTGACGACGAGCGACGCCGGCGGCGGGCAAAAGGACGGCGTCCCTTCGGGTTGCGAGCCAAATCGGCGTCTGCTGTGTTAGAACTCCTAAGCATACCATCCAGGTATGCTGCCGTCGTTCTTCCTTGCATCCATCCGATTTGGCTTGCAACGCGGCTCACGTCAGGTCTTGTTAAAGTGCCTAACCCTAAGAAAGGAACCTACGCATGGCAGAAGCAACCCGCACCGCACTCGTAGTTGATGATGAGGCTGTGGCCCGCGATTTCGTCCGAGCAATCCTCGAGTCCATCAACTGGAAGGTCATCGAGGCCCCCGACGGCCAGACCGCCCTGAAGAGCGCCGCCGAGCAGAAACCTCAACTCATTCTCCTCGATGTCCAAATGCC
This sequence comes from Actinomycetes bacterium, assembly GCA_030631725.1. Taxonomy (GTDB): domain Bacteria; phylum Planctomycetota; class Phycisphaerae; order JAACET01; family JAACET01; genus JAACET01. The sequence goes on from DAOVKO010000161.1 coordinate 4,798, forward strand.
CGGCGAAAGTGGCTTCAGCGTCTTTGCTGAACTCCGTGAAAATCAAGCCACCGCCGATATCCCCGTTATCATGGTTACCGGCGTGGCTGAAAAGACAGGTATCAAGTTCAGCGGAAAAGAAATGGGCGAATTCATCGGCAAAGAACCCGAAGCCTATCTGGAAAAACCCGTCGACCCCGAAACCCTCAAGAGCACCGTCGCTTCGGTTTGCCCCTAAGGTACTCTAACAACACCTGACGCGGCCGCGACGCCTGGAATTTTGGTTACC
>DAOVKO010000168.1 GCA_030631725.1 Actinomycetes bacterium
ATCAAGACGAGTAGAAAACCATGACCGAAGATATAGTCAAAGAAATTCAGCAAGCCCTGGGTGAGAAGGTCAAGAGTGTTCTGATAAAGAATTCCCAAAGGGTGTACATAGATATTGACCCGGAATCCATCCGCGAGGTTGGCCTTTACCTCTGGAAGGATCGCGGGGCGCGCTACGTCATAGCCACGACGCTGGACAACCGCAGCAACTTCGAGGTGATCCATCACTTCAGTCTCGACCGGGAGGGCGGGGTCATGGTTTCAGTCCGCAGTCTGCTGAGCCGCCAGAAACCGAGCATGCCCTCCTTGGCCCCGGTAATCAAGGCAGCCAACTGGATCGAGCGGGAGATGAACGAGCTGATGGGCGTGGAGTTTGAAGGTCATCCGGACATGCGGAGATTAGTGCTGAGCCAGGAATGGCCGCAAGGCGTGTATCCGCTGCGAAAGGACTTTAGTGAGCAATAAACGCCCGGCTGGCGGTCCGCTAAAGACGCCCAGGTGTGTGTTGGACGTGAAAGGGTAAGAGAACTATGAGCGATCGGCGAATCATTCCAATAGGTCCGTATCACCCGTTGCAGGAAGAGCCGGAACTCTTTCGGCTGGAGGTTGACGGGGAAACGGTGGTAGACCTGGACGTGGAGGTCGGCTGGAACCACCGCGGTATCGAGAAGCTCTGCGAAACGAAGACGTACGATCAAGTGCCTTTCGTGGTCGAGAGAATCTGCGGGATATGCTCGACCTCGCATCCGTTGGCGTATGTGCAGGCGGCCGAGGATGCCGGAGATATCGAGGTGCCCGAGCGGGCTCTGTATATCCGCAGCATCGTAGCTGAGCTGGAACGTATCCACTCGCATCTGCTATGGGTGGGTTTGGCCGGGCACTTTTTAGGCTATAACACGGTGTGGATGTGGAGTTGGAAATACCGCGAGCCGGTATTGGATATCTGCGAGACGGTTACGGGCAATCGTAATCACTACGCGATGATGAAAGTGGGCGGTGTGCGGCGGGATATTCTGCCCGAACACGTCGATTACATCCTGGAGCGAATGCCCGAGCTAAAGGGATTTTTGGACCTTATCAAGGGGGCTGTGCTTGATGATCCGGTCTTGCACGCTCGGCTAAAGGGCGTCGGCGTAATGACTGCTGAAGATATGCACGAGTACGGCGGGGTCGGTCCGACATCGAGAGCCTCCGGTGTGCCAGGCGACGTTCGCCGCGACGACCCCTACGCAGCCTATGGGCTGGTGGACTGGGATGTAATTACTGCACCCTGGGGCGACGTATTCGCCAAGGCCGTGGTTCGGGTGCTGGAGATGTACGAGTCAATCAGGATCATCCAGAATTGTCTGGAGAAGATGTCGCCCGGTGAGATCGACTCCAATCCCAAGATGGTGGCTCCGGGCGAGGGCATCGGCCGTGCCGAGGCCCCTCGCGGCGAAACCTTCCACTACGTGCGATCCGACGGGACCAATCGGCCGATCCGGCACAAGATACGGGCCCCGACGTACGTGAATCTGCCGACCTATAAGGCCTCGGTGGTTGGTGCGTCGATAACCGATGCGACGATCATCCTGGCGGCTATCGACCCGTGCTACTGCTGTACGGAACGGATGGCAGTATATAAACATAAGGGAGATCCCAGAGAGCCGATTATGACCGGCGAGGACCTGGTAAGGCTCTCGCAAGAAAAAACGGCCAGACTGCGAAAGGAATTCGGCTTATGAGCAATGTGCCACTAATGCTGCTGCTGGTGGTAGCTGTGCCGCTGGTGCTGGCAGGGATCGCCCATCTGCTGGGGCGGCGGCTGAGTATATTGGCTCGACTGCTGGGCTTGATCGGTACGGCTGGGACCCTGTACCTGGGCGTTCGAGTCTGGCTCAGCGGGGAGGAGGCATCATGGGCCCTGCCCAATTGGCAATGGCTGGGAACTCTGCGCGACAGCCCAGTGCTCCACGTCGATGCCCTGAGCGGCTTTATGTTGGCGGCGGCGTGTTTGTTCGCTCTGTTGATAGTCATATACTCGCTGAGTTCGGTTAGGGGTAAGGAGCTGGACAATGGGCGTTTCTATGGCCATATACTTGCAGCATTGGCGGCGGCGGCTGGGGCACTGCTGGCCAATAATTTCGTGGTCCTGGCTATCTTCTGGGGGTTCATGGGTCTGCCGTTCTATTTGCTGATCAATATGGGCAAGGAGAACTGCGAGGCCGCGGGAAAGAAGATGTTCATCATCACCGGGGCGTCGGATTCGTTGCTGCTTTTGGGCATTGGTTTGCTGCTGGCTGGCGAGCACGACCTTGGATTGTATGGCGAGATTGCCACCTCGAATGCTGCGATGGCCGGTGCGTTTTTGTGTTTCTCGGCTGCGGCCTTCGCTAAGGCGGGTGGTATGCCGCTGCATTCGTGGATACCGGACGTAGCCGAGACGGCCCCGGTGCCGGTGGTGGCATTTCTGCCGGCCTCGGTGGATAAACTGCTGGGCATCTACCTCTTGGCCCGAATATCGCTGCACACCTTCACGGTAACCGGTTGGGTTGGAAGCTTGTTAATGATCTTAGGAGCGATCACCATTGTTGCTGCAGTATCGATGGCCCTGATTCAGCATAATCTGCGCCGGCTGCTGGGCTTTCACGCCGTCAGCCAAGTGGGTTACATGATCCTGGGCATCGGGACGGGCAGTGTCCTGGGTATTGCCGGGGGTCTGTTCCACATGCTTAACAATGCTGTTTATAAGTCGTGCCTATTTTTGACGGCCGGGGCTGCCGAGCGCCGGACAGGCACGGGAGACCTGGACAAAATGGGCGGGCTGTACAAGGCCTTGCCAGTAACGTTTCTGGCAGCAGTGATCGCGGCCTTGGCCATTTCGGGGATACCACCGCTCAACGGTTTCTTCAGCAAATGGATGGTGTATCAGGCAGTGATCGAAATGGGCAGAAATGGCGGCTGGCTATGGATAGTCCTGCTGGTGGCGGCGATATTCGGCAGCGCCTTGACGCTGGCGAGCTTCGTGAAGGTAATACATTCGGTTTTTCTGGGTCAGGAGTATAAAGGGGCAGACAAGCCACCGGCCGGTCCCAAGGCCGGGCTGGGGATGCGGATAAGCATGGTAGTCCTGGCCGGGGCATGCGTGGTCTTCGGTATCTGGGCGATGCAGGTTCCGCTGGAGAAGATGATCTACCCGGCTATGCCGGAGACAGTTCAAGCAATTGGTCTTTGGCAACCGCAACTGGCTACGGGATTAATCCTGTTAGCTATCGCGGCGGGTCTGGTCATCTATCTGCTGGGCAGCGTGGTCAACGTACGGCGCGACGACAGCTACGTGGGCGGGGCCGACGTAAGCGCGGAGCCGGAAATGCGTTTCAGTGCCGCGGATTTCTACCAGACGATCTCCAAGGAGATGCCGATACTGCGGCGTTTATACGTACAGGCCGAGAAGAGCTGGTATGACTTCTACGCTCTGGGCCGAAGACTTATCTTCTACGTCGGCGGCGGGCTGCGGGCCTTGCATTCGGGCTTGCTGCTGACCTACGTGGCCTGGTGCGTGCTGGGTCTGGTATTACTGGTGTGGTTGTTTGTCTCGGCGAGTAAATAGCAATACGATCTGGAGTGGCACAATGTTAACAACGCACCTGATGACCTTCCTGATGGTCTTCATGATCATCGTTTCGTTGAAGGCCCTGATGACCAAGAACCTGCTGTCAGCGGCGATTTCTCTCGGCGCGGTGGGCATAGGTGTGAGCCTGGTCTTCCTGTTGCTTCGAGCCCCGGATGCGGCGGTGCCCCATATTGTGGTGGAGATACTAACCTTGCTACTGTTAATCCGGGCAACGGTCCGGCGAGGAGTACGAGTTGTTTCCGGGCAGCGAGATATTTTCGGGGCATCGGTGGCGGCGGTACTGGTAGTACTGCTGCTGGCGATGGTGGTACCGATTTTCTACGAGATGCCTTTCGGCTCTGAAGCGGCGTGGACCAGTAGTGACGATCATACGGAGCTGGCCTCGGGATACTACCTGCAGAATGGACTCGCCCAAACGGGCTCGGCGAACATCGTCACAGCGGTGCTGCTGGACTACCGGGCTTACGACACGCTGGGAGAGGCTACGGTTCTGTTCACGGCAGTTATTGGAGCGTTGGTGCTGCTGCGTCAGCGGGCCCGCAAGCCCTTGGAGGAATAAAGATGACCGGCATGACGGTTATAGTCAAAACGGTGACCCGCTGGACGGCGGCCCTGATCTTTCTGTACGGGGCCTATGTGGTGGCCTACGGTCATCTGAGCCCCGGAGGAGGTTTTGCCGGCGGGGTGATCCTGGCTTGTTCGTATATCATTATGGTGCTGGCCCATGGCCGTGAAGCGGCGCTGGGCAAGCTGCCCAAGGCGGTGGCCTCCCGATTGGATAGTGTGGGGGCCCTGGCGTTTTTGGCCTTGGCCCTGGTAGGAATGGTCGTCGGAGGATTGTTCTTTGCCAATTGGCTGCAGAACCTTTCGCCGGGCACGGCTTTCCACGTTTTCAATGCGGGGATTATTCCGCTGGCCAACGTGGCTATCGCCATAAAGGTGTGCATGTCGCTGTTTCTGGTGTTCCTTATCCTGGCCAGTGTGCGAATGCTGGGTAAAGGTGAGCAAGCAGAGCTTCGCTGTGACGAGGTGGACTAATGGTTAATGTGTATGTGCTGTGCCTGATCCTATTCCTGGTGGGGCTGTACGGCGTATTGAGCCAAAAGAACCTGATCAAGATCATCATCGGTCTGGGGATCATGGAGTATGCGGTCAACGTGTTTCTGATTATGGTGGGCTACCGCAAAGATGGCAA
>DAOVKO010000229.1 GCA_030631725.1 Actinomycetes bacterium
CTGCAGGCGCACCTTCCCCGAACCTGGTTTTGAATCTCCTTTTGCCTGGACCATCTTTTTACCTTGCTGGTTGCCTCTCCGTGTTTTGCTTTTCAATCCGCAATTCGAAATTCGCAAGCTTCTCGCCCTTCACGCCTCAAGCCTCACGCCTGGTTTCGTGATCAGCACGCACATCTGCTCATCTATTTGAATCTCGCCGCCCCAGCAGGCCGGTAGCAGCACTGTCTGACCGCGTTCGAACTGCACGGTTGTGTCCTGATAGCGGCAATGGGCCTTGCCCTCCAGAACCATCCAGACCTGCATTTGTCCTGCAGCAATCTCAATTGTCGCATCCGAGGGCCAAACGCCTCGCTCGATGCTGAAGTAATCGCTGTCCACCAATCTCTGCAGTTGGCCCGGCTGCTGCGCCGGCGGCGATGTCTGCCCTGCCCGAGCCTGAAAATTGATGGTCTCCAGGCTCAACCGCACCTGAATAGGTCGACCCCGCTGCCAGTCGTAGACCCTGTAGGTTATCTGCTCGGAGGTCTGTATCTCAGCCACCACCAAATCAGCCCCAAGGGCATGAGTCAGGCCCGCAGGCAGATAGTAGCATTGGCCCGGCTGCGGTTCTATCTCGGCCAGGCATTGCTCTACGGTGCCCTCGGCCACGGCGGCCTCGAAATGCCTTCGGTCCACTCCTTCCTTCAATCCCAGGTACAGCTTGGCCCCCGGGCGAGCCTCCAAAATATACCAGGCCTCGTGTTTGCGGGGGTGCACCTGTACGCTGAGGGTCTCGACGGCATCGAGAAATTTGAACAGCAGGCCAAACTGACTGACCCCTTCGCACCCGGTGATCTGGCGGCTGTGCTCGGCCAATAAGCTTGGCAGATCCACGCCGGCGAACTCACCCTCAGCCACCACGGAAAGGTCTTGGCCGAAGTCGCTCAGTTCCCACGACTCTCCGATCTTCTTGCCGGCGGGAAGCTTTTTGCCCAGCAATCTGCCCAGGTTTTGCCCTCCCCAGATTTTTTCCTTAAAAATTTCTCTGAAGTATATGGGGCCCATTGTTCAATTCCTTTGCTGGGGCCGATATGGGTTTGGAGACTTGCCTTTTCAGGACCATCCTGTTAGGCTGTCGGCATCAGACCCGGCTTCTTTTTAGGCCTGCAGATCGCCCCGCTTGCCTCTCATGGAGATCTAAACAAAATGGCTATGAATATCAAAAAGTTGTTCGCCAGCCCCGAATCACGTTCTTCTGTGATGCTTGTCGGCGGTATTCTGTCCTTGCTGGGTGCCTTGGTCGTAGCCGCCTTCATTTGGCTGCGTTGGGATAATGAACTTGGTGTGTTCCTTTCGCCAAGGGGCTGGGCAGGCATAATAATCGTTTCTCTTGGCACGACTGTTTTGGCGGTCGGTACGGGCATTTGGGCGCTGCATCAGATAAACTCTCTCAGCGGCCCCAGCTCCGTCAAGTGTACTATTGCTGCTTTGATCGACGCTGTGGCCCTGGCCATCCTCATGGCTTTCGTAATGGTCGCCTATTTCCTGAAGGTCTCTGTCTAGCCCAACGGGGGCCTGCAATTCATATAATTGGCCTAACTCTGCTGGGCCCCAGGCGTAACATTTGCGTCTAACTGACCGTCAGACACACCCACCACCACGATGCCATACTTCTTGGCCAGTTTGACGACCTGCTCTCGATTGACCACCACGGTCTTGCCCGCCTCCACCGCCAGGACCGTCCCACCGGCCCGGCGCATGACTTCCAGGGTCTGCGGCCCGATAGTCGGCACGTCGAAACGCATGTCCTGATTAGGCTTGGCCACCTTGACCACGGTGAATCCACCTACTTTGCAAATCTGCCCTGCCCGCCGGATGGTTTCGTCCGTACCTTCGATAGCCTCGACGGCTATGACCTCCAACTCTCGCACACAGATGCTTTGACCGATATCCAGGCCTCCCATGGCCTTGGCTATCTTCCAGCCGAAGGCGATATCTTTCGCTTGTTTTTCATTGGCCCTTGCTGGTCCCAGTGGCCCCACTCGAGCCAGGTCGTCTTGACAGAACTGTACCGAATCTTCCATTATTATACCCTCTTGAGCCAACTCATCCGCCAAGGCCCTTAGCAGGCTGTTGGTTTGTCGATCCTTACTTCGGCGGTGCCATATCCGCAGCATCCGCCTGTCCGGAACATGCCGCAGCCATCGGCAGCGATGGTACATCTCCGACTTTCTGACTTTTCCCCCGATGATCACTCGCTGCACGTCCTCCTTCTTAAGCACCCGAATCCACTGACCGATCCTCATCATGTTGACCCAGGCGAATTTGTCTGCTTCTTGAGCCAACTCTTTATTGGCTATCCCCTTGAAGCCCAGACAAATCACTTCCAGGCCCGCACGCTTGGCCCCGCGAGTAACCAGAAAGGGGAATTCTCCGCCGCCGGCTATTACTCCCAGTTTATCTCGGCTCATGGCTGTTCGCGTTTGCTGGGTCGTCCTTCGATTCACCATAGACTTCTTCGGGGTCGAACACTCGCCGACCCACAAGTTCCAATTGATGGGAACTGCCCTTTTCCAGCCGGCGATAGAAACACCCGCGGTATCCGACGTGGCATTGCCCGCCCTCGGCTTGGACCTTCATCACAAGGCAGTCCTGGTCGCAATCAACCAGTATTTCCACTACCTTCTGTTCGTGGCCGGATTGCTCGCCCTTGACCCACAATTTGCCTCGCCTGCGGCTGTAATACGTCCCTTTGCCGCTGGCCAGCGTAGCCTCCAGGGCCGCAGCATTCATATTGGCCACCATCAGCACCTCGTTGCTGGCCGCGTCAACGGTAACCACGGGAATCAAGCCCTGCTCGTCGAACTTCGGCCTGAAGCTCAAGCCTTCCTCTATGTCCTTTTTCTCTGCTGACATCCTGGCTCCTCGGTTTTTGATCGTGCAGTCGGCTAACTCCGCCCCGGACGGGCTCGGCCCAACTATTCTAACAAGTACTCTGCTCGCGGGCAAGGCAATGCTCTGTTCGAGCAGGAGGGGGTTTGACAGCCCGCCCGCCGAGGCGGATAATAGACGCAGCAATAAGGGGGCTCGATGCTAAGGCACTCTAACAAAACCTGGCGCGGCCGCGACGCCTGGAATTTTGGTTGCCGCCTAGAAGCGAGGAGGATACGATGCAGGGAGCATCATTGACGACGAGCGACGCCGGCGGCGGACAAAAGGACGGCGTCCCTTCGGGTTGC
>DAOVKO010000003.1 GCA_030631725.1 Actinomycetes bacterium
ACCTGCCGAAAACCAATCTTGGGATATCCTGACGCCATCGGCTGTCCCGAACCGAATGAGCAAGGTGAGGGCGACCACCGGGCCGGGAGTATCTGCTATGTATCGTCAGAAGGTCGGGGGTGAGCGGCCTCAGACGTTTATGTTCCAGACGCGAGATAGCGGCATTGGTCTCCTGCAAATCCTCAGTTTGAATCCGCAGGACGGTGCCTTATCAATCCGCTACAAGCTGCTACAGCACGGCGTACAAGCGGCGGCAGACAGCGTCACAACTGTACAGCAAGTAATGCTGAGTACCAAAACGCTAAAGCCACTTGCCGCCGGTATCGCCCAGGCCTTGGAAAACGACGATGCTCAGACAGCTCTGGTTTTGCTGAAGGGTGCGGAAGACGAACTGGAGAAGCTTGAGAGCGCTATCGCAAACACGAAATGGCAGACGGTCCTCTCGGTTCCCATAAAGCTGTTTCGGAATCTCCGAGGACCACTTGAGGCCGGGAATGTGGAACAAGCTAGAAAGATCTGGCAGGCTATCGATGCTATGGGTCCTGATCTGGAATCACGCATTGTCGAGGCAGCAAAGAAGGAGCAGGCTGCCCAGGCATCTCGGAGAGTGGTTCTTCCAGACGTGGACGAGTCGGCCATGATGCTCGATTTGGCCTCTGGGCGTTTAGTGCTTATTCCCGAGGTGCATGAATCCAAACTTCTTGCGGCCATTGAAGAGCTGGGCCGCGGGGACCTTGTCTACGATAACCTCGGAAAAGGGCCTGTGCTCACGTTCGTGCGGTCAGCTAAGCCAGACAAAAAACTGCCTTCGCTTCCGGACGTCCCAGCTCCCTACGATATCGTGTCTGCTCCTTGGCCCTATAAGTTCAAGGTTACAACGCGGGAGGGAAGAACGTATGACGTGACTGTCTTGAAAGCTGATGAAAAGGGCTGCGAAATAGAATACAAGCCGATCGAGCCGCCAGTTCGCAAAGTCTTTATCCCGGACGCAGACACAAAGGACATTGGAGTAGTTTTGGATTTAGCTACTGGCCAAATGTTGAACGCCGGCCGCTCAGACCAGTTTGGGCAATTCAAGCAGCTCGGCAAGGGTGACCTGGCTTTTGACCGGGTTCTAATCTGCTTGCGAGGAGCAGAATCAATACAGCTTAGAGCCACGCGTACGAGCCCATTGACTCTGATGGAACAGCGAGATGATATAAGAGTATACGACATTCCAGTCATACCGTGCCAGTTGCGTATCACCATCGCCGAAGGCAGGAAGTTCGACGTGACGGTCCTCTCGGCCGAGAATAATGGAATCCACATCGAGTACAAAGAGACCTACGCCTCAACCGCCACGCAGCCGGGGAATGACCCTGCAAGACTCACTCCTGCTGCGGTTGCACGTGGGCGAGAGGAAACCGTACCCTCTGGCATCATCTATCGCGGAACGGTAACTGATGCAGCAGGACAACCTATAGGCAATGTTCAGGCACGCTGTGACCTCAACGACTATTATCTGCCCACAGGATATAAAAGAGCTGTCGCTGAGACGAAAACTGATAAGTCGGGGAACTTCGAACTCGGTCCTCTTCCTAAGGCTGAAGACCGGCGACAATCACCCACTTTCTTCTTCGAACACCCCGATTATGCCCTGGGATGGTTTACACCGTCATGGAAACGCGACATTGATCCACAGGATATTCGGATTACGCTTGTTCAGCCGAGAGTCGTTGGCGGCGTGATCAAAGACAGCAACGGCAAACCAGTTCGCAATGCCGTTGTTAAGGCTTCTATCCAGTACTTTGTAGGCGGTCAATATGGCTATCTAAGTCTGACGGAACGTAACGGCCTGGCAGTGACTAGCGACGACAACGGTGCTTTTCTGTTTAGAAAGATCCCCGAAGGTGCCAGATTGCATCTGAGTGTTTATCACAAACAATATGTAACCTACCGTACCCAGGATAACTACCGGTCCGATAGACATCCAATCAAGTCCGGCACTGAAGACGTGCAGATTACCCTCGAACCGGGCGGGATGATCGCCGGACAACTCGTCCTAAAGGGCAAGCCCTACAAGCAAGGCGACATAGCCATTGCCGCCCGAAATGAACTCATGAAAGGCAGCTTGGCCGTTACGGACGAACAAGGCCGTTTTGTTCTAAGCGGCCTTCCAAGCGGCCGGTATGTCATTTGGGCAAAGTACCCATCATTGGCTGATACAGGCTTGGTCTGTATGCCCAAGACCGATGTTGATGTCCGCGCTGGGGTAAGTCCAACTCCTGCCAAGCTGATGCTTTCGCAGGAACAGATTGTCTCCGGTCAGATACGCAACGAGAAAACAAATGAGCCAGTGGCCGATATCAGGATTGGTGCAATACTTCCTGCACACAGATTTGTGACCGCCGATGCAGCGGTTACTGATTCTGAGGGTCGTTACCGGTTGCGACTTCCTCCCGGTAATTATGAGTTGCGAGTCAGCGGCTTACGATACAAGGAATACCAAAACTTCACAAGATCCATTCATGTCTCAACCGACAGCCCGGGAGGCTCACTGGACATGACGATCACGCCCCTACCAATGGTGCAGGGCCGACTTACTGATAAGCAGGGACATCCCGTCCAGGGGACTGTCAATATTAGTTTCAAGAAGACAGCCACAACAGAAGACGGGACCTTTTCCTTTCCGGAAGCGATCTTGGCTCGCAGAGGAGAAAGCGTTGGATGGGCGTATGATCAAGATAGAAAACGGGGACAGCTGTTTATATGTACCAAGGAAAAACAGTGGGAAATCGTTGTTGAGCCATGTGCGAGTATCACCGGGCGGTTGGTCGACGAAAATGGCAAGGCCCTGCCTGAAGCTACTGCTGGAATTCGTGTCTCTTTGCCGAGCGGCAGAGCAATATCCTTTGGAAGCCCGCCCTGGAAGGTCCAACGCCAACCCAACGGACGCTTCACTGCTAGTCAGATACCGCTCGGCCTACCAATATACCTAATGGCCGAGAAGCCTGGCTTTCAAACCAAGGTGGATTTAGCAGATCTTAGGACCGGGCAAGTGACGGACCTTGGCAATATTATCGTTCAGCCTGTGGGGGATTTTCATGCGGAGACCAAGTGGAATGGAACCATAACGGGACGCATCCTTGATGAAAACAATAAACCTGTTGTTGGTGCTCGAGTATATGCTACATTCCCGGGGATGAGACCAGAGGAAGAGACCACGGATACGAAGGGTCGATATCAACTAACCGGTTTACCCACTAATCGTACTATCAGGGTTGGGGTTTCTTACCAGGGATACGGCCACAGTTCTTTCAAAGGTTTGGCAGGCAGCGGCGATTATGACCATCATATCACCCCGCTAGGTTACAAGTGGTATGGCAAACAAGCCCCGGCCCTCCAGGTCGAGAAATGGTTGAACTCAGAGCCGCTTACACTGGACCAATTACGTGGGAAAGTGGTGCTTCTGCAGCTGGCTGTACACATTGAACACTACCAGGGTCACGCAGTACTGCGGATGTTTGAGAAATACAAAGACCGTGGTTTGGTCGTCATAGCTGTACACAGACCTAACGAACCTAGAAGAAGCTGGGTACGGAACGTGACAGAAGAGGAGATTTCTGCTTACCTGAAGGAGCACAAATACACCTTCCCAGTCGCAATTGATCGGCCCGAAGGTGGTGGGGCAACCTATAGGGCATATGAGGAGACCACGCCCGCTATGTACCTTATTGACAAAAAAGGGATCCTCCGCTGCTCACCCGTCCATGGGAATCTTGATGAATGGATTTCGCGCTTGATTTTAGAATAGAAAGACAACGAACAATAGCCAACCTATCAATACAAGAGGCTGTAATCAACCAGTCAAGCAATGGCTCCCCCCGAAGTAGCAGCAATACCCCAACCACAAGGTAAAACATCGTGCTGAACGCAACTGAATTAATGGTAAATGACAACGTTAGTAATGTCTTGGCATCCCGGTTTACATGGGCCGACACGTCTGCCTTTGACGATCTAGCCTCGCATTACAGCCATATCACAAACATGGTATCCTCCCGGCTTGACTGGTCGGACGAGGCCGACGACGTGGTGCAGGAAGTATTCCTGTCAGCTCTGAAGAATCTGAAAGGATTTCGCGGCGAGAGCCGTCTTTCGGGCTGGCTGATGCAGATTGCTATCAACAAGTGTCGCAGCCACTGGCGAAAGCTTAGTGCGCAGCGAAAGGTACTGGCGGGCGCGGCCGGGGTGGTGAAGTGGAAGAGTCCGCCGAGGCCCGAAACCGTGGCGATGGAGCGCGAAACGTTTCGCCGCGTTCGTCAGGCCGTGCAAGCTCTGCCGCGGCACTACCGTGAGGTGGTGGTTCTGTGGTATTTCGACCAAATTCCCACGGCCGATGTAGCCGCAGTGCTCACCATTTCACCTGCAATTGTGCGACTCCGCCTGCATCGAGCCCGTAAACAGCTGAGAGAGTTGCTGGCCGACCTTGTTGTGGCATAGTGGACACCAGCTACCGGCAAAATCTGTCGGTCTGGCAGAGTCTGCCGGGGCTGCATTTTACAGCCATTCTTGGAAGGCGATTCAATGTGTTAGTGGCTTGTTCGTGTTTTTATCTTGACAAAAAGTTTAAATTGGACGAGACTTTTCTGCCTGTGAAGCGTCTTATATGTAAGAGACCTTTTAGCCTATACAGTTGCGTGCAGGCGAACAAGCCCTGATGTGGGATTACGGTCTGAAAAGCCGGATTTATCCACCAACCAAAGGGGATTTTCAGTGTCCCAAATAGAAATACCACCGATCCAAAGCGATGAGATTGAAGCCGTCAAAATCTTCCAGAAAGAATATTCGCGGATAACCGAGCAACTTGCCGGCGTGATAGTCGGACTCGACAACGTGATCGAACAGGTGCTTGTCTGCATGCTGTGCCGCGGCCACTGCATTCTGGAAGGAGTGCCCGGCTTGGCTAAGACCCTGTTAATCTCGAGCGTGGCCTCAATGCTGGGACTGCAATTTCGCCGGATACAATTCACCCCTGATTTGATGCCGGCAGATATTACCGGGACTGACATTCTTGAAGAAGACCATACCACGGGCAAAAGAGTATTTCGCTTTGTGCCTGGGCCCTTGTTTGCCAACGTTATCCTTGCCGATGAAATTAATCGCACTCCTCCCAAAACTCAAAGTGCGCTGCTGGAAGCCATGCAGGAGCGTCAGCTAACCGTCGGAGGACAGACCTACCCCTTGCCGCGTCCCTTTTTTGTTCTGGCGACACAGAATCCTATTGAGCAGGAAGGCACGTATCCTCTGCCCGAGGCCCAGTTGGATCGGTTCATGATGAAGATCAAGGTAGATTATCCCACCGAAGCAGACGAGGTCGACATTGTCAAGCGTGAGACCACCGACTACGCCTTTAAAGTCGAGAAGATAATAACGGGTGAAACGATAGAACAGATGCAATCGCTGATTCGTAAGGTCCCAGTGGCGGACCATGTTTATACCTTTGCGGTTCGCCTGGCTCGCATGACTCGCCCGGGACAGGGTTATAACCCAGAGCTTGTCAACGAACTGGTGAATTGGGGGGCAGGCCCGCGTGCAAGCATTAGTCTGCTAATGGCAGCCAAGGCCAGAGCGATTCTCAAGGGGCATTATCACGCGACCACGAGTGATTTGGCGGAGGTCGCCTTGCCGGTGCTTCGCCATAGAATAATTCCCAGCTTTCGTGCCGAGGCTAGCGGCCAAACGACTGACGACATCATCCGGCGCTTGTTCAAATCTATTAAGTCTCCGCCCAGCAAGACAGCGCTGAGTCGGAACGAATAGATTGGGTTGGTTCTCGGATATAGTTGGCCGTTGGACGATCGGTCGCTTGAATGAACATGAAGTAGCAGGGTTGGATCTATGAGAACTAGGTGCTCAGAATGACTGGGCCAATCGGGGGCAGCGAATGCCACAGGTTTCAGGACATACAGAACATACAGATTTGCTGGACCTTGGGGCGATGGAGCGGATCGACCGCTTGGAGATGGTGGCTACGCGGATAGTCGATGGCTTCCTCTCCGGCAGGCATAGCTCTTATAGAAAAGGCGGCTGTGTCGAGTTCGCCGAGCACCGCCCGTACAGTCCCGGTGATGAAATCCGCCTTATCGACTGGCGAGTATTTGCCCGCAGCGACAGGCATTACATTAAGCAATTCGAAGAAGAGACCAACCTCCAAGCTCTGCTGCTGGTCGATGCCAGTGGATCAATGGAATTCGGCCACTCTACGGTCAGCAAACTTCGCTATGCCCAGGTAGCCTGCGCCTGTCTGAGCAAACTCATGCTCGGCCAGGCAGACGCAGTGGGAGTTGCAGTAGTCGACAGCATAATCCGCAGCTTCACACCGGCTCGTTCCAATCCGTCGCATTTTGGCGCCCTGCTGGAGGGATTGAGCAAGGCCAATGGAGGCGGAGAGACCTCTCTGGCAGAGATCCTCCAGCAAGTGACAACGCTCATCAAGCGCCGGGGATTGATCATCATATTCTCCGATTGCTTCGATAATCTCGAGGCCCTGCTCAATGCCCTGAGTTGCCTGCGTGCCAGAGGGCACGACCTGCTGCTATTTCACATTATGGCTCCTGAGGAATTGTCTTTTCCTTTTGTAAAATGGTCCCGATTCGAGTGTCTCGAAGTGCAAGGTCGAAGGGTCGATCTGGACCCCAGAGTGATTCGCAAGAGATACATCCAGCAGGTGGAAGAATTCTTGGCCGAGTTGAAAGAAGGTTGTGGCCGAATTCGCTGTGATTATGCCCCAATCAGTACCGATCAGCCCATTGGCGACATGCTGGCCAGATATCTGTCCAGACGAATGCGGCGAACCAAGGTAATCCACAGAGCCAACCCCACCTTTAGTATTAGAAAGTAGCAAAAAAAGTGAGCTTTCTCAGTGCCATGTTCCTTTGGGGGCTCCCATTAATAACAATTCCGGTGGTCATTCATCTGTTCCACCGCCGCAGACAACACTCCATTGGCTGGGGGGCGATGCAGTTCTTGATGGAAGCTGCATCCCTGCGCCGGAGATTCTGGCAATTGAGCAGCATATTGCTCATGCTGCTGCGAATTGTGGCGATTATGCTGTTTATATTTGCCCTGGCCAGGCCGTTGCTCAAAGCTAACTGGCTGGGCGGGGCAGGTCCACGCGACGTGATCCTGGTGTTTGACACGTCAATGTCCACCTCATGCGCCCAGGGACAGGAAACCAGATTCGATGAACTGCTGACCCAGGCTGAAAAACTGATAGGTCAGCTCAACGACTCCGACATGCTCCGCGTACTGTTGGCCTCGTCTGCACCGCAGTGGCTGACGCCGGCGGCAACTTCGATGGACGGCGATTCGAAACGCCAAATAATCGAACAACTACGTCGCCTCAAGCCCTCTCTGGGAAGCGCAGAGATGGTCCGATGTCTCTGGCAAGCCGCCGATGCTGACAGTGCAAACGAACGAGCCACTCGTGTAATCGCGGTCTTGACGGATGGGCAGTCCTACGGTTGGCAGGCAGAGTCCCAGCAGGCTTGGGAGGCCTTTCACGACAATCTCGACGCCCTTGCAATGTCCGCCGTTGTCGAGGTTAAGCTTCTCGACGGATTGGACCGGGATTTGACCAATCTGTCCGTGGAGTCGGTAAGTGCCTCACGATCTTTTGTTGCTTTGGCCGAGCCCATTGTTCTCACTGTCTACATAGCCAATCGGGGGGACGTTGCCACTGCCCCAACCTTGGTCTCGTGGTTTGACGGCGAGGATCCAATAGGCGTTACAAGTCTCTCGGCCCTTGAGCCCGGTCAAACTACGACCGCAAGTATTGAGTATGCTTTCGAGACACCCGGTATTCACGAGGCAATCTGCAAGTTGGATCGTCCGGACGATCTGTCAATGGATAACACCGGCTCTCTGATCGTCCAGGTAGTCGAGACTATACCCATCCTGGTCGTGGATGGCCGCAGTGAGTCCCGCCGCATGGGCAGAGAGACTGGTTTTCTGTTGGCGGCGCTGGGCTTGGCCGGAACGGATGATCAGTTCGCATGGAAAGCGGCCTTTGCTCCAATTGTAGTCAATGCCTCTGAACCTTCCTGGACAGATCAACTTGACGAAGTGGACTGCGTGCTGCTCACCAATGTTTCTTCCTTGGCGCCAGAGGCAATGGAGCAACTGTCCAGTTTCGTTGTCCGAGGCGGAGGGCTTTGGATCGTGCTCGGCGACCAGCTTGACCAGACTTGGTTCAATGAGGCACTGTATTTGCAAGGAAATGGTCTGGCCCCGCTTGCTTTGGACAGCCCGGCAGGTCAGGCAGATGACTTCGAAAAGGCTGTGCTAATCCATCCGCCCACAGAGCAACACCCAGCCATCAAACTGCTGGCTGATACTGAACGACTGGATATCGACAAGGCCAGGATTTATCGCCGCCATCGCTTTGTTCGATCGGATGATGGCAGCGTGGCGGTTCTACTTCGGACCGTCGATGGTGAGCCGCTGGTGGTCGAGAATAATCTGGGGCGGGGCCGAGTGATCGTCCAAGCGATTCCCCTGAGTATAGAATGGAGCAATCTTCCGCTCTGCCAGTCATTCGTTGTTATGGTGAACGAATATCTTTCCTACCTGGTCGAACCCACCAGATCGCGATGGAACCTGAATCCCGCTGAGCCGCTGAAGGTATCTCTGCCTTTGGATTATCCCTCGCAGCTAGCCGAGGTGCGCACACCAAGTGGCGACTCGACGGAGATTTTGCCGGTCGTTGGAGAGCATAGCTGTACCTGGCGTTATTACAGAACGTTCTGGCCTGGCCGATACACCCTGACTCTCAAATCCGATGATAAGGCGCAGCGGCAAGTTCCTTTTCAAGTTTGCCGCGACACAGAGGAGTCTGATCTGACAAGCCTGACCGAAGAGCAGATCGACACGCTGGCAAAAGTCGGCGGGCTGAAGTTCGTCTTGGCCCCCCTTGCTGAGGTCCACGGCGACGTTTCCTTGGCCTCCACCGAGCCATTGTGGCCTTGGCTGTTGGTCACCCTGTTGATGATAATGCTCCTGGAACTGCTTCTTTCGGGACAGATCAGCAGGCGAGGCCTAAAGGCAGGACCGCCTGTCCAAATGGATGCAGCGGCAGCAAGCGAATGGCCGAATTGAATGACGCAAGGCGGGCCGGAGTTGTTGTGTTCACTGGAATGACTGAGCGATAGATTATGCTGAGTGAAAGTACTGAGACAATTCAGCAGTTTGCTTACACGGGGAGATTCTCCAGCGACCAATTGATTGGCGTGGGGATTGTGTTGGGGATAATCATTGTCCTGCTGACGTGGCGCGAATCTCGCCGGGTGAGTTGGTGGCTTCTGCCGATACTGGGATGTTTGAGGCTCGGCGCGCTTGCTTTGGCCCTGTGGATCCTGGCTGAACCGTCTGTAGTAACCAAGACCGTCCACAGAAGCCCGAAATCCCTCACACTGCTGGTGGACACCAGTGCCAGCATGGATGTTGTTGAGGAACCTGAAGATTCTGCAACTGCCCTGCGATGGGCTGTGGCTGCGGATTCACAGGCCCCCTCGGTCCCCTTGGCGGAGCTTGACGGTGCCGCTGCCGCTATGTCCGCTGCCTGCCGGGGGTTCGCGGAGCTTGTCGAGGCCAGTCAACTGAACCCCAAAAAACGGCTGGTGGCAGAACTTGCCGAGGATACTCAGGAGGCCGTTGCAACTGCGATTGATCAACTACGCCGAGCTGACTCGGAAGCTCTGCTGGCCAACAGAACAGAACTGCGCCAAATGCACCGGAGCCTGCGGGATTCTCTGCTGCCTGAGCTAAAGACGCTGGCTGGAGACGCCAAGGCTGGGCGGTTGTTGTTTAGTGGTCGCCCCGATGATCGTTTTTCCAATATAGCAGACGCATTGGCTGGAGCAAATAGCAAGATTCACCGCTTAGCTGACAGCGTGGCCGCCGACTGGGCCGCCATGCCAAACGCGAAAACACGCTCCCAGGAAGGTATGACCAGAATTGAGAGAGTCGCTGCATTGTTGGATCAGGCCCAAAACTCATGGCTTGAGGACATTTCGCAGCAGGCCAGAGTGAGTTGCTATCGTTTCGACTCTTCCGTTTGGCAGGAGGAAACGAGCGACTGGCGAAAGCTGCTCTTGACCGGCGACACCCTGACTAAATTCGCGACGGACCTGACGGGGGCATTGGGAGAGGCCTTGAAGAGTTCCGGCGGAACCACCCAGGCCGTGGTCCTCTTGACGGATGGGGCCCACAATATCGGCGATGATCCGCGCAAGATGCTCGCCAGTATGTCCGGTTTGCCGGTATACATTGTTCCCATAGGCAATACTCGGCCGGTTCGCGACGTGATTCTCCATCATATAAAGGCACCGCGAAGTGTTTTTGAAAATGATCACCTGGTCATCGAGGCCACGGTTGATGCCCATCAATGCGCGGGCGAAGAACTTGAGATTGAGCTATTTCAGAAGGGCCAGGTTATAGACAGCCGGAAGATGACCGTACCCACCGACAGCTTTGCCCAGCGAGTCATATTCACTCGCAAAGCGGAGAAGATCGGCCGGTTGGAATTCAGCCTGAAAGTAACAGAGTTGCCCGACGAGAAAGTCTCGCAGAACAACGAAGCCAAGGTAAGTGTCGATGTAATCGAAGGCACAATCAACGTGCTCTTGGCTGAGGAGTTCCCGCGTTGGGAGTTTCGCTATCTGTATAATCTTTTCGACAGAGACGAGCGAATCGTTATGAACTCCATACTCTTCGAACCAGCCCGACACGGCGGCCGAGTTGTTCGGGGCGAGCGCTTGCCGTCGAGTTTGGAGGCCTGGAGTAGATATCGCGTCGCAATCCTCGGCGACCTGTCTCCAGGACGGCTCGGACCGATTCAGCAGGATCTATTGGAACAATACGTTTCGCGGCGGGGCGGCACGCTTATAGTTCTGGCCGGTAAAAACGCCATGCCTGCAGCATATATGGATAGCCCATTTGGGCAGATGATCCCGGTCGAACGACACAGCCAACGGCAAGACTTTTCCCGCGGAATGGGCTTGTTTCTGACAGCCCAGGGCCGATCGACGGCAGCTCTTAAGCTATCAGATGATCCGTTGGCTGCAGCCAGGATTTGGAGTCAAATGGGCCGTCGGATTTATGCCCTTTCCGAGTATTCCTCGCCCAAGCCCACCAGCCGGGTACTCATAGCAGCGGTACCACTGGCCAGAACACAGAGCCCCGAACGTAAGCGGAGTGCCTTTCTCTGCTGGCAGTACTACGGCAGAGGCAGGGTGGTTTACATCTCGGCCCCTGTAACCTACCAATTGCGCATGCGCAAAGGCGATCGTTATCACCATAAGTTCTGGGCACAATTACTTCGCTGGGCAGTAGCCCGGGAAATGGGCGGCGGCTCGAAGACGGTGCATCTGAGCACGGACAAGACGCGATACGAACATGAGGAAACGGTAGAAGTGGTGGTCGAATTCAATACTCTGCATGGCGAACCCGTCAGTGGGGCTTCAGCTCGTGTTCTTGCCAGGGATGACCAGAGCATCGTGGCCTCGGTGGACTTAGTTGAAGATGAAGACGTTGCCGGTCGCTACCACGCTTCTCTGGAAGGGCTGCCGTCGGGCCTGCTGTCGATTCAAGTCGAAGGTGCGACAGTGCAATCCTTGCTGGCATCCGAGGCCTACGGCCAAGTGGTCGAGACTTCCATCGATATAGACTTGGAGAAGACACTGGAATTGCGCAACACCCGCTGCAATCTTTCCTTACTGAATCAAATTGCCGAATCGACCGCTGGGCAGGTCATACCTCCGACCGCACTGAAGACAGTCATATCCGGACTTGATC
Organism: Actinomycetes bacterium; assembly: GCA_030631725.1. Taxonomy (GTDB): domain Bacteria; phylum Planctomycetota; class Phycisphaerae; order JAACET01; family JAACET01; genus JAACET01. The sequence goes on from DAOVKO010000003.1 coordinate 11,833, forward strand.
TGTCGCCCAAAGTTTCTCATACCGTAAGTCAGCAGCCCCTCTGGGCAAAGTGGACCTACCTGTGGCTCTTTCTGGGGCTGTTGACGTCCGAGTGGATAATTCGAAAACTCTTTGGCCTGGCTTAGTGGCCCAAGGAGGATCTGCCAATGTCATCGCAACAACACAACAACCCGATACCGGCGGAAGTGAAGAACAAGCTGCGCAAAGTACGGCGGCGCATGCGCCTGCTGGCAGCCATGAGGGGGCTGATTATCACCGTTGCTGTATTGTTGGTTTCCATGTTGGCAGTCATGTTGATCGACCGCTTTGTATCGATCCTCGACAAGCGATGGCGTTGCCTGTTGACATATACGTCGCTGTGTCTGGCCGGAGCAGCGATGATCGTATGGCTCCTTCGGCCGTTGTTTCTGCGTCGGGGTCTCTCGGCGGTGGCCATGGCTGTTGACAATGCAGTGCCATCTCTTGAAGAACGCTGGGCAACGGTGACGGAGCTTTCCCAGAGTACGGACCCCCCGGAGATTAAGGGCTCTGAGATGCTGATCAATAAGGTTGCCGAAGAGGCCGAAAATATGAACCACCTAGTAAGGCCTCGAAGTGTAGTGTCCCCGAGACAGCTTCGCAACGGGGCCCTGGTGCTGGCAGGTGCAGTTGCAGTACTGCTGCTGGGGCTTCTGGCCTCGTTTGAGTACACCTCAGTGCTGCTGAGACGTTTCTGGGCTCCGAACAGTGACATTTCTCTTACCCACGTGGTTGCCTTGACGGGCAGTAGCCACGTCCCTCGGCACGAACCTATAACTCTTGAGGCTAGGCTCGAAGGCCGTACGCCGAGATCAGCCAGGCTGTTTATCCGCGGCGAGGACGGCCGTGAAAACTCGCTGACCTTGGACGTGGCCCCCGATTCGGGATTGGTACGCTACTCGATCAAATCCGTGAAGGAATCCTTTCGTTACCGCGTTCGGGCAGGCGACACACAGACAGAATGGTACACAATCGAACCAATAGACCGCCCCAGTATTGCGAAAGTCCGTTTCAGTGTTACTCCACCGGACTATTCCCACCTTCCAGCCGAGCAAAAGGATGCCCTGCCAAGCCGCTTTCGCATGCTTCAAGGCAGCCGCCTGCAGATCGATCTGCTGCCAACCAAGCCGCTAGCCTCCTTGGAATTACAGTTCGCCACAGATCAATCGGCCCCGCTCACCGCCACGCCAGAGCAGTGGTATAGCTACAGCACCGTGCTGAATAAGAGCACATCTTTCACGGTGGAACTGACCGACCATCATGGCCTGAAGAATCTCAGGCCGCCAAGGTGCCGCCTTTTGGTATATAAGGATCAGCCCCCAGTTGTCGAAATCATTTCCCCGGAACGCGACATCGCGGTTGCCCCGGATGAAACAATCCCCATCGAGTTTCGAGCCAATGATGACTTTGGTATCGCCGAGGCCGAGCTTCAGGTGAGTATTAATTATGCCGACAAGGATGATCAAACCTTTACCATTCCGATCGATCTGAATGATCAGATGGATCCGGCCAACATCAAAGGCAAAACCGAACTGGACCTATCGAAGCTCGAACTCAAGCACGGCGACCAACTGAGCTATACCATCAAGGTGGCCGACAGCAGGCTCGCAACAAGCAGCAGTAGCGGCTCCATTGGGCAAAGCGGACAGCCGGATGAATCGCAAGAGGCTCTGGCGACAGCTGACACGAACCAATCTGCCCAAGGCACAGACGCGGGCACCGGCCAAGAAGCAGATGCGCAGAACCAAACGACAGAATCCGACCAGGCGAAGGCAGGTTCCCCATCCGATCAGGCGAAGGCAGGCTCCCCATCAGGCCAGCCCCCGAATGAGATGACAAAAAGATCGATGCCCAGCCAAGGCTGCAGCAGTTCCCAACCTAGCTACATCCAAATAGACGAATGGGCAGGTTCATTCGAAGGGCAGCAACGGGAAAAACTCCAGATTGCCATCGAGGCATACATAAAACGATTGGATGCTCTGCTGTCAGCGGCACGAAAGCCGGCTGGCGAATTGGAAGAGCATGTGCGTTCGAGCCTGAACTGGCAGGAGCAAGAAGACCATAAGCTTACCGAGTCGTCGGCTCATCTGAAAGAAGCTGATGACACCATCGACGAACTGACCGATAAGAGTCGCAACACGCCATATGCCTTCATGGCTATGCAATTGGAGGATATTGGCCTGTCTCACGTTGATCCAGCCCGGGAAAATTTGGTCGAGGCGGGCCGATTGATCAATGAAGCTGACAAGCAACTGCAGCAGTTGAGCGAAGCCGTCTATCAGATCGACCAGGCCAAAGCCAAGCTTGCAGGGCTGACAAAACGATATAAGATGGCCAAGCGGGCAGAGGAACTTGGCGAGGCAATGCAACGCGTAGCCAAGATGCATCAGATATTCATCGAGGACATGTTTGCATTCCTTAAATCAAAACCCCCAACGCTGAACCCGCGAACCGGCGAGATGCTCGAAGTGAGCGACGAGTATGTCAAGAAGCTCAAAGAGAACGCCGAACGCTTCAAGGAGTTGTTGGCGGAATTGTCCAAGGTCTTGGCCGAGGATCCCTGGCTGCTTCGGCGATTTATGGCCATGGGAAGGCTGAATGCTGCGACACTCCGCGACCAGGCGACAATGCTGGCCAGGAGGCAAAAAGCTTTGTATGAAAATCTATGTGAATGGTGCGATGCAGACCGGAAAGATTTGCCGACTCTCCTGAGAAAATTACTGGCAGCAGAGGTTATGGAACAGTTGGAATTAGCAGAGCAGGCAGCAAAGCTCAACGACAATATGATCGTCTGGCTGCCCCGAAACGTTGACAGTTCCAATAGCCTGATCGCGGACTGCCGGGAAATATCCACTGAGGTGGTGTTGGCGTCTCGCCAACTGCATCGCGAAGCAGCGGCTAAGCGAATAGAACGTAGTCTTGGTCTGTCAGAAGAACTTTTGGAAAAACTCCGAGAATTGGACGGCCAACTTGCTGAGACTGCCCATCTGGGTGAAGATGAGCCAAAGTTGGCTGTGTACCTGGCGAACAGGACAGTGGAGACCATAAAGCTCATTGACCGGCAAGTGGGCTGGGCTGAAAAAGTCAAGGCACTACGCTCCGGGCGTTATGCCACGGTTGCTCGCATAGACCAGTATCGCCTTATGCAAGACACACTTGAGTTGGGCGGCAAACTGGAAAGCGTCGAGGCAGTAGTAAGCAGCATCTCCGACGAGATTGCCGAGAAGGCCAACGAGTTGGTTGTAATTATTAACGACGAAATCCCCGAACAACAGTTTGCGGCAATTTTGGCTTTGAAGGATGACGACTTGGACGAGGGGCGCCAGGCCGAGGCTCAGGCGGTCCAACTATTTGCAAAGGCGGAAAAGGTATTCGACGAACTGCTTACACTGATAGAAAATTTGCCTGCAGAGGCTCCAACTGAACCCTGCCCGGTCCCCACGCTTGAGGATATGCTGGCCATGCTGGAAAATGAACTCAAGGCATGTGAGAAGCTGGGAGCGGCTTGTAAGAAGCTCAACGTCATGACCAATCTGGATTGGATCATGGCAGGCTCGGGTTCCGGCGGCGGTTCTGGTTCGGGTGCGGCGGGCACGGCACAGGCACAGGCGAAGGCAGCTAAGGCCTTGGCCCAAATGGCCGCAGATTACGCAAAGAAATGGAAACGGGGCGAGTTGTCAGCAGTAGACACTAGTGTGCCTTTCGATGACCAGCAATGGAATATACTGGTCTCCAAACTGCGTGAGGAAATGCTTCAGGAGCGAGCGACCAATCCTCCGAAAAGATATCGCAAGGCCATTAACGGCTACTTCCACGGGATCGCCAAATGGGTATCCGAGAAGGACACCTCGCCGTAACCGTCTTATTTGTGAAGGGACAGGCAAATGATCACACATGCTAAAAGTTGGCCCAAACGCACCGCTGTTTGTGTATTGATCTTTCTAGGGGCAATTTCAGTGGTTTTTACGCTGGGCCAATCTTTGGTGGTCAGCGAGCCTTCGCCTGACGAGGTTTTGTCCGAACAGCAATGGAAACAAGTGGATGTGTCTGTGGCCCGAGCTCTGAAATGGCTGGCTTCGCAACAGCGCCGAGATGGATCCTTCCCCACAATTGAGCCTGGTCAGCCGGCCGTTAGCAGCCTTTGTGTGCTGGCCTTCTTGGCCCGCGGGCATAGACCGGGAGAGGGACCTTACGGCCAGAACATCAACGCGGGCATCGATTTCGTTCTTTCCTGCCAGAAGGCCAACGGGCTTCTTTGTTACCAAGTACCCGAGAGGAGTTATATGCCGCGTAAAGCCTCTCACACCTACACTTATAATCACGCTATCGCGGGTCTGTTGCTGGGTGAAGTATACGGGATGACCGACAGAAATCGAGCCGATAGGATTCGTGTTGCCATCGAGAGGGCTCTGAAGTTTACCTATGAAAAGCAAATAAAGAGGCCGAAGCAGCGTCCCAGCGATCGGGGGGGCTGGCGGTATGAGCGCCCCGACGACTTATTGTCAGACCTGTCGGTGACGAGCTGGCATCTGATGTTCCTGCGGTCGGCCAAGAATGCCGGCTTCAATGTGCCTAAGGAAAATATGGACGAGGGCTTAGGATTTGTACAGCGATGCTTCGACAGCCGAACAGGCGGTTTCCTGTATAATCCAGCTGAGCGCACCCCACTAAGGGCGATGGCCGGGGCTGGGATCCTCTCGTTGTCTCTTGGAGGTCTGCACGGGACACCTATGGCCCGCAGGGCCGGGGATTGGCTGCTGAAATATCCCTTCGACCGCTACAAGGAGACTACAGCGACCTGCAAGCGATTCCACTACGACGCATTTTACTGCAGCCAGGCCATGTATCAATTAGGCGGCAAACACTGGGCCCAGTTCTATCCGGTGCTTGTCCGTACTTATCTGGCCAACCAAAGGCCAGACGGATCATGGGATGTCGATAAACGGGACGCCGTTTTCGGCAATGCTCTCTCAACCGGGTTTGCCGTACTTGCACTAACGACGCCTTACCAACTGCTGCCCATCTTTCAGCGGTAAGCGTCTGCAGTGTGGAATGTAACCATAACAAGTAGCGGAGTCTGTATGACGGGTCATATGTAGGAGGATGCCGTGCAGCGCGAAATTCATGCGGAAAATCTGGGTTTGTTCGGCGCATTAATCTTGTGTCTTGTTGCCAATACAGTGTTGGCTGGTGGTAATCCAGTAAAAACCAAGCCTTCGCAGCCGAAGTGGTCTCAGGCCAAACAAGCCAGAGTCAAAGTTGCGAAGAGACAGCGCCGCATAATCTTCAACGACGACATGTATGAGCTGAATCGCAAGTGGGCGAATACGGCAGACGGCCTTTTGAAAGGGCGACTAAAGCCGTTGGTGGGCACACAGGTGGACACCATTTCCTTCTCTGTAATAGAGGCAGATGCGCCTGTGTATGATAGCAAGGTCCAGCCCATCTATGGGGATGCGCATGGCGGGCCGCCACCATACTGGCCGAACATCACTGCCAATATCAAGGCCCTGAGTAAAGCCGGCCAATGTCCTATACAGATCATCACGGATTTCGCCCACGGTAACGGTATGGAGTCATGGGCCCACGTTCGCATGAACGACTGCCACGATAGTTTCGTCCGCGGCTGGCTCTCCACCTGGAAGAAGCAGCATCCCGAGCTGCTGGTGGACAGTAGAGGAGTGCCGCGAAACAAAGACAGACACCCCCTCGGGCTCTACGTCAGCGCCCTGGACTTCTCGCATCAGGAGGTCCGGGACCGCAAGTTGGAGATCATCGAGGAGATCTGCCAGAGATACGACATTGACGGGTTCGAGTTGGATTACATCCGCCACCCGGTGCTTTTCAGCAGGACCATGCGGGGCCTGCCGGTTACTGCTGAAGAGGTGCAGATAATGACCTCCTTCCATCAGCGGATTCGCCAGATTACGGACGAGGCCGGCGCACGCCGAGGCCGGCCGATACTGCTGGCGGTCCGTGTGCCCGACACCCTCGAGCTATCTATGAATATCGGTCTGGACGTCCAGACCTGGTTGAAAAAAGACCTGGTGGACATCCTTATTGCTGGCGGAGGTTACGCTCCGTTTACGCTCCCAGTGGAAGAGTTCGTGAAAGTAGCCCATCAGTACTCAGTTCCGGTCTACCCCTGCATTAACCGACAGGCCCCGCAGCAGGAGCAGGAGGTCTCGGGCGGTACCATCACGGAGGGCATCCGGGCTGTGGCGGCCAACTGGTATCGGGCGGGCGCCGATGGTATCTATTTCTGGAACCTGGGGACGCCCTTCGAGTACAAAACCGGCTACGATCTGATCAGGACACGCCAAAGATGTTATGTCTGTCTCGACGAGGTCGGCGATCCAAAAATGCTGATCGGAAAAGACAAGCTGTTCTGTGTCGATGATTGGGTTCTTAGCTACTACACTCATATTTCCAGCCGGCCGCCGTTGCCGGTGACTTTGCAGCCGGGCGTGAGTCAGCGCGTGCCGTTCGTGGTGGGCGATGACATCGAGGCAGCGGCCAGGAGCGGCCTTCCTGCCAAACTGAAACTGTGGATCAAGTTCAGGGGTCCAGCACGAAGGGAAGCACTGGTCTTCCGACTTAACGGTAAACTTCTTACCGAGGGCAAATTTATGGGTGAGCATATGCTCAAGTACCGCTTAGACGCATCACAAATTAAGACAGGAAAGAACATTATTGAAGCATCACTCAAGAGTATCTCTGCCAGCGAGGTACAGCTGCGAAGTCTCAAACTGGAGATTGAGTACAAGGCAGATAAATAACATTAAACCCGGATTTCCCATATTCAAGTAGCGTATTTGAGTTTAAAAGTATCTGTAACATCCTACCATCGCACACCTAAGATTCGCTTATACCTTTCGTGGGGGTATTTGGGCCGGGCGAGGCCGTGGCTCGTCCGGTGGGGCATCCCCTGGGAGGTCAATGGAAGTGCGTGGGCTCAGGCTGAAGGTGGAATACAAAGCGGATCGATAGGAGGGCTTCGTCGGCATACGCTGGTGGAGGTGGAGCGAGTATTTCGCCATGCCGACACTCTCCGATAGCTTCTTCGGAATGAACTGGTCATGGCGTGATAGGTCGTTATGCTACCAGTGGCGGAGCTGCCATCTGATATCAGCACTTCCGTGCCTGATACCCTTTCCGCAGTGAGTCAGCACCGAGTGAAGCGGCCCCTGAACGCCTTACTCCGGTCAAGGGTTTCGGCTGGCTCCTTTCCCTAACACACGCCTGGCCGTGCGGATGGACAAAAAGAGACCCTCTCTTCTAGCGTCTTAGCCGGGTCTTTCTCGCGCATTTCGTGCCTATGGCGGCACGTGTCGAGTTCTTACACTTGAAGCTCCTTTTCTGAGCATTCCACCGGAAGTGGGGGTCAGAGTATTGGCTCAGGGCTGTGTCTGACCTGCTCGGCTCAGCCTCCGGCTTCATGCCAACTTTGATCTTTCCTTCGGGGAAGACCGTAAACTCGTGAAGAATGCTGGTCATCAAATCCCGCTGCCTAGTACTGTCCAAGTTGGTATCGAAACCAACGATCTGGCTAATTATATTCTGCTCGAGCTCAGCCTGGCGATACGACAGGCCCTCGCAGAACGAATTGCCTTTTTGAACGCGCCCCACGCAACGGTAATATCCATTACTGCCGATTATACGAGAGGTATAACCAAAAGTTGTGTATTGGCAGGTGAATAAAAGCGGCGTATCCTTGGTATTTGGGATTTCTTGAATACCTAAACGAAAGGACACGCCACATGGAACAGATTAGCACAACTGACCAGCCAATGCAAGTAGATGTGCCTGTCGGGCAGATCGGTGCCCGGGACGTCTTGACTGAGATCCTCCGCCAAGGAGCACAAAGGATGCTGACCATGGCCATTGAGACCGAGGTCGAGGAATACCTGGCTGAGCATTGTCGGCAATTGGAGCAGAACGGCCATCGGCTGGTGGTTCGTAACGGCTACCTGCCCCAGCGGCAGATTCAAACGGGCATTGGCCAAGTGGCAGTCCGTCAGCCGCGGGTCAACGACAAGCATCTGGACCAGAACGGCCAACGGAGGCATTTTAGCAGCAAGATTCTCCCTCCTTACCTGCGGCGGACCAGGAGTATAGACGAACTGATCCCCTGGCTGTACCTCAAGGGCATCAGTACCGGGGACTTTAGCGAAGCTCTGGCGGCCTTGCTTGGTCCGCAGGCTTCGGGGCTCTCGGCGACTAATATCGTTCGTCTGAAGGCCTTCTGGCAGGAGGAATGGAAGGACTGGTCCAGCCGGTCGCTGAAAGACAAGGTGTATGTTTATATCTGGGTTGATGGAATCTACTTCAACGTGCGTCTGGAAGACAAAGCCAACCAACGCCAGTGCATACTGGTACTTATGGGAGCCACAGCCCAGGGCAAAAAGGAGCTGATTGCCATTGCCGACGGTTACCGTGAGTCCGAGCAGTCCTGGAAGGAGTTGCTGCTGCAGGTCAAGACCTGTGGTCTGGAGATTGACCCTAAGCTGGCCATTGGCGATGGGGCCTTGGGCTTCTGGGCCGCGGTGCGGAAGGTTTTTCCATCAGTTGCTGAGCAACGCTGTTGGGTGCATAAGACCGCCAATGTGCTTAACAAGCTGCCCAAGGGCCTGCAGGGCAAGGCCAAAGCCATGCTGCATGAGATTTGGATGGCTCAGAGCAAGGCCCAGGCCGAGAAAGCTTTTGATCTGTTCATCGAGACTTTTGCGGCCAAGTATCCCAAAGCTGCTGAATGTTTGGCCAAGGATCGGGAGGTTTTGCTGGTGTTTTATGATTTTCCAGCTGAGCATTGGATGCACATTCGCACGACCAATCCAATCGAGTCGACCTTTGCTACGGTTCGGCTGCGGACATACAAGACCAAAGGTTGCGGCTCTCGGACGGCCAGCTTGACCATGGTGTTTAAGCTGGCCCAGTTAGCCGAGCGTCATTGGCGAAGGCTCAACGGGAGTAAGCTGTTGGATGAAGTAATACGAGGAATTCGATTTGCAGATGGGATCAAGCAAGAGACCAAGGAGATCGCCGCGTGATCATCTTCTCATACACAACATTTGACAATATCTCATTATACGACTACCGCAAGCACCACAGCGTCCGAGTCCGCTGAGCAGATAGAGTGTGGAGCAGCTCCACGGTTTAGTACTGGAGTTCTTTGAGAGAATTGCCTGTACCTTCTTGAAGTCTTTCTTGCTAACGATGGCCGGATGAGCATTGGGAACAATGATCCAGTTGTCCTTACCGTTCTGGAGTAGATGATCTCCCCGCATGCGCCTCTTGCCATAACAGAGTGTGCCGATATATGTCGAGCTAGACAGGATGCGTTTTATGCTGCTGAAAGACCAGGCTTTGCCCCTACGAGTTACTCTACCTGCTGAGTTGATGTTGTGGCAGGTACTGCTTAGGCTCCTGGTCTTGAGGAACTCGTTGAAGATAGCTCTCACCGTTCTAGCCTCGCTTTTCTCAGCCCTAAGGACTTTTGTTCCGGGATTGGTTTCATAACCGAAAGGTACGATGCCACCACTCCACAGGCCCTTCCTGGCTCGCTCCAGCATATTCTCTCGAACTCGGTCACCGATGATTTCCCGCTCGAATTGAGCAACGCTGCCCAGGACATTGAGCATCAAATTACCCGCAGAAGTAGAAGTGTCGAAAGACTGCGAGGCGGAGACAAAAGCCACTCCCCATATTCTGAGATCTCCAATAAGATTGAGAAGATCGACCAGGTTACGGCTGATGCGGTCCACCTTGTCCACCAAAACCACATCGATCTTTCCGTCCCTGGCCCATCTGAGCATATGCTGGAGGGCCGGTCGTCTGGTGTTCTTGGCCGATAAGCCTGCTTCGGTGAAGACCTTGCCGACGGTCCACTTGCGCTGAGCAACGTACTGGTGCAGGCGGGTTTTCTGGGTGCTTAGCGAGTTGCCATCAGTTTGCATTTCGGTCGAGACGCGGATGTACAGCCCGCATCGCTTGGTAGCGGCCTGACTGGATTTAGTCCTTTTAATTTGTAAATCCGCGATCACGCTTGGTCCTTTCTGTCGGCTTGGCGTGGCGGTCCTGGGGGGTGCTGGCTGCCCAGTCTTCGGACGGTTCGGACGGTTCGGACGGTGTTTTGCAGGTATTTTCTAAAAGGGTGCTTTTACGGATTTGACTCCGGGCCGGATTCCATTTGTATCGCGCATTTGAGGGGAGGTTCTTACAGTCAAACCCGCCCGGTCTGGGGGAGTACTTCCTCTGCCCGAAAACAGAACCCTTTTTTGGGATCAACGCCAAAATGATACCGTTTACGCCCCAGTGTCACTCTCAGTGTCAGTTTTCAGTCTGTTGCCAGTGTGTAGGCAGTATGTCGCTGGTGTGGTGTAGTTATGTATCCGCTTTTTTAGCCGAAAAAGCGAGTGTAAGTGCTTGAATTACAAGAGTTATAGACGCAGGTTCTAAATGGCATGCAAGAGGTCACGGGTTCGATTCCCGTTGCCTCCACCATTTTTTATCCTCATAATAACGTTCAGATTACCGGAGCTGCCTACTTTATTTCAACGGGATTCGGGACATCCGCTTCGAGGCACTGATAGTCTGTGCCAGCAATCCCTCAAACCTAGCCAAGGTTTCTGCTGAGCCCATTTGCTTATCCAAAGCCTGCAGTTGTTTTATTCGCCGGGCGATTTTCTCCCGGTCCCCACCGGCCTCGAAGTTGGTCCGCAAGAGCCAGTACCAGGCCTCGAACCACGCCGGCGAATTCTGTCTTAGTCCGCGAACCAACTGCTGCCACCGCCCAGCCGCTGCATCGTATTTCTTCTGAGCCAACAATATCTTGCCCACTATCCGAATATACTCAGCCGAGTTGGGCTGCGATCGCTCCAATCCCTCAAAAACATCCAAGGCCTCGTCGAGTTCGCCAGCCACGAACATTGCTCGGCCCAACATCTGTTTGCCAGCCACAATCGTCTGGGCCTTTCGTTCCGTCGGCAAATCCGACTTTTGGGTAAGCTCCAGCCGGGCCCGGGCCAACTTCATCCACCGCTCAGCCAGCTCTTTGTCTTGGGCCGACAAATCATCGCTTGTCAAATCTGCAAATCTCTCTTCCATCAGCCGCAGGAGAACATCTGCAATCTCCATCGCTTGTGTGGGATCGTCCCGCAGCAGTTGCATACTCAAGCGCCCAGCCTCCCCCAGCCGCCCCAACTCAGCCAGAGCCACCGCCCGATACCGCCGAGCCCTGGCCTGCAACTCCTGGTCCCCGGCAAAATCAGGCGAGAAACTCCCCAACCGCAGCAGGGCCGTTTCCGGTTCATTGAGCTCCACACAGAATATCCTCACCGCCTCCAGCCGGGCCCGGGCCCCAAACCTCCGCGCCGTTTCATCGCCATGCCCAGCCGGACCTCCGCCGGAGCGAACATAGCTATCCAGGGCCAGATACTCCCTGGCCAGACGGGCATACTGCTGCGCCCTGCCCGGGGCCGCTTGGCCATTGAGTAATTGCCTCCGCAAATCCAGTTGATAGTAGCGTGCCTGCACGTAGCGCGGATGCTCCTTGGATATTTGGCCAAACTGCTCAGCCGCCTTGGCCAATTCCCCACGCTTGCTCAACAGCCCCGCCCAATAGAACCGCCAGTGCTTGGCCTGCTTTCCCGCTGGATACCTGCTCATCAATCTCCCTAAGGCCTCGAAACAGACCTGCTCGGCGGCCTGTTCATCAGGCCTGTCCTGGCACAGCTTTGCCGAGATTTGCACCGCCAATATCAGCCCCGGCTCGGCTTGGGCCGAATTGCCGAACTCATCCGCCAAACGCCCAAGGTAATTGCAGGCCCGCAGGGGCGTTTTTTCCTGTCCCGCTTTGCCCGCCTGCCAGAGGGCCTCAGCGTGCAAATCCCGCCCGGCCGAATCGGTTCGGCTCAGCAACTCATCGAAGCACTTCAACGCTGCGGCTGTGTTGCCTTGCTCAGCCAAGCCGACCCCCACAGCCAGTAGCTCCAAAGCGGCCACTGCCGTGCCCGAGGCATCGGCCAAGCGCGTCTTGCGCAGCTGCTCGTAGATAATGCTCCTGATCTGTTCACTCTTTTGGGCTCGGAAGATTTCCGCCAGCGGTTTCACACGCCACCGACTGATCCGCCCAGCTGCTTCGATATCACCGTCCTCGGCAAGCTTCGCAGCCTTAGCCGCCTGGATGCTGCATTGAAGATAGGCCAGCGTCAGGTCCACCGGAAGCTGCTCAAACGCCCTTTTCCCCCGGCACCACTTGCGCATCTGCTGCAGGCCCGCCAAAGCCGTGTCGTGATAACCTCGATCACGCAACAATCGGCAGCGTTCTAATCCCACCTGATAGGCTGACTGCTCATCCAGTCCTTGGCCTTCCAACCAGCTCAGCAGTTTATCCGCCTCGCCCATCCGACCAAGCCGGCGCAAGGCCTTGCTCATCAGCAGCATCGCCTTATCGCCAAGCCCAGGGCGTTCCCTCAGGCCACCGCGACGCAGATGCTCGATAGCCGCTTCGAGTAACCGCTTTCGCTCGACCTGCTCCTTGCTCAAAATCGCCCTGTAAAAACAAACCCACCCACGATAGTAATCCACCTTGATCCTGGCTCGGCTGACCTGAAGATTCAGCCCGGTAACCACATAGTTGCGCTCAAACCCGGCGTCGGCTCGCATATGTCGGCCCAGTTGCTCGATCCGTTCATTCGTTTGCTTAAGCAACAAATCGAGCCGATCCAAGGTCCCGCTCAGATCCTTGGCCCAGTCCCCACCCAGGCCCAGTTCCTCCACGGCAAATCGTCCCTGCCTGGCCCGCTCGGCCACCAGCAGCTCTGCCAAAATCAGCCGCCACTTTATTTCACCATCCAGTATTTGCCGCACCGTACGCGGCCTCTTCGATTCGGACCCCACCAGCTCCTCATACGCCGCTATAATCTGCTCCAGGGCCCGAGCCCGCTCCAGCGGCTCCTGACCGGGATCCTGATAGACCTTTCTCAGCCTCTCGATCCGCCCTAGCTCCTCCTGTACAGCCGATTGGCCCGGCAGCCGGGCCGCTCCACAGAGCATCAATGCCATCACCAGAACTATCAGACACGCAGGTCTCAATTATCTGCTCCGTACGAACTGGATGTTATTAAAACCAGCCAAGACCACAGCATTATATGTCTTGACCATCTGGTCCACGCTGACGCCCGCACCCAGGTTCAGCACCACCGGGTTGTCCGCCTCGTAGAGCCCGCCGCCGTCTGCGTGCATACCCGCCAGGAGCCCGTACAATTCCTCAAAGCTCTCTGGGCTCTGCTCGAACCCGCTCAGCTCCACCTGGCAGTCGTCGAAGCTGTTTCCCGCATAGACCCTAATCATGATCGGAAGGGCCGGCACCTCCAGGCCGGTCTGCACCGGCGATGTCGACGGCAGTTCACCGGCCAGAAATCCTTCCCGCTGCGGGGCCGTGGTAATCACCACGAAAAATATCAGCAGATTGAAGACCACGTCGATCATGCCCGTCAGCGACACCCCCAGCAGCGACTTTCGCCCTGGGCGAGCCTTCCGCAGGGCCTTGCTGAACGTTCGGCCGTAAACGATCTGTGCCGAATGCCGCTTCTGGATGTATCGCTTGCTAAACATACACTCCAAACCCAGCTACTATTCCATAGCCGCCACCAGATTCACATGAGAAATCCCGGCCTGCGCACAAGCCGCCATCAACGCTTCCACAACCTGCCCGTCGGCCCTGCGGTCAGCCCGTAGATTCACCTCCACCTGCGGGTCGGCCTCCTTGCGATCCCGCAGCTTCTGGGTCAATACCTCCACCTGCTCCGGGCTGATCATCTGCCCTTGTGCCTGGTAAGCCACCAGCTTGCCCTGCTCGTCGCAAATCACGGTGATAGTCAGCACGCCGCTGCTGTAAACGTACTTGGCTGCGCTGGGCTCGGGCTCGGGCAGTTCCACCTGGGCCCGCCGCCAGCGGCTGGACTGGGCGATCAGCACAAAGAAAATCAGCAGCAGAAAAACCACATCGATCATCGGTGTGAGATTTATGCCCAGCTCCGAGCCTCTGGCCGATCGGAGTCGTTTGCCCATAGCCGCTACTCCTGCTCCTTGGCCGCAGCAGCCTTGCCGGCAGCGGCCTGTTCGTAACCTTCGAGCAGTTGCTCGGTCTTGACCATAATATTACTGGCCAAAGCCTCTATCTTGCTGCGGAACAAGGCATACACGCACAGGGCCGGTATCCCCACCAGCAATCCCCAGAAGGTGGTAACCAAGGCCGTGCGGATACCACCGGCCGCCACTTCCACCGGTCTTTGGGTCAGCGTCGCCGCCGCCATTTGCTGAAACGACATGATCATCCCGTAAACCGTACCGAAGAGCCCGATCATCGGGGCAATATTTCCGATGATGCTCAATACCTCGACCTTGCGAAAGAGCCCTACCGTGCGCTGCTCGGCAACTTCCTCAGCCGCCCGGATCGCCGCCCCACTGCCCCCGGACGCATGTTTGAGCCCCGCACTCATCACCGCCGCCAGAAAGCTGCCCTTCTCCGCCAGAAACTTCAAGGCCTGTTTGCCCTGACCCGTCGACAGCAGCGCCGTCAACTGGCTCTGCTCCATTTCCGGAAGCAGCACCGAAGAGCGAATGGTTAATATATATCCGACCGCCAGCCCGATGGTAATCAGACTCAAGGGCACCAGGATGAACCAGACGATCCACC
>DAOVKO010000146.1 GCA_030631725.1 Actinomycetes bacterium
CGTTACGGCCTTATCACTATCCCCAAAGAGATCGGCCTTTGGCTCTTCGTCGGCGTAGCCGCAGCCGGCCTCATCGCCTGGCTTATTCCCGAGCGCTATTTCGAGCAGCACTTCCAGTCCAACCTGCTGAGTATGCTGCTGATGATTGCCCTGGGCATACCCCTCTACATTTGTTCGTCGGCCTCTGTTCCCGTAGCTGTTGTCCTGGCCATGAGGGGCCTCAGCCCCGGGGCCGTCTTTGTTTTCCTGATGGCCGGGCCGGCCACCAACATCGGGGCCATCGCCATTCTCTTCAAGGTCCTGGGTGTGCGGGCGACCATCATCCAGACCGTAAGTGTCATGATCTCCGCCTTGCTTTGCGGCCTGGCCCTCGATTGGATCTACAACCTCATCTACGCCGGCCAGGGCCTCGACCATTTCCGCCAAATCGCCCAGAGCACTATGGCCGAGCACGTCCATTCTGCTTTCGGTTTTTTCCGTGTCGCTTGCTCGATACTTCTGCTCTTGATAGTCCTGAATGCCTTGCGCATCCAGTGGCTCGACAAACGCAATAAACGGCTTACCTCTTGTCACCAAAACTAGAGTATACAAATATCGAAAATGTAATGAATTCTTCTTACTTTTTTTGAACTTCCGAAGGACGCTTCGCGTTGATTTGTCATTTTGCATTTTGATTTTTACTTTTTGATTTTCTTATCATGAGCATCATTCTCATCGGTTTGTTGGCCAGTTTATTGGCTGGCTTGGCCACTGGCGTCGGAGCCTTGCCCGTCGTCTTTTGGCCTCGCGGTCCCGGAAAACTCCTGGACATAATGCTTGGTTTTGCCGCGGGGGTCATGTTGGCTGCTGCCGTTTTTTGCCTGATAATCCCAGCTTTGGACCCCGAATCCACTCCAGGCGGCGGATTGCTCATAGTCGTTATCGGCATCCTGGCCGGGGCTGCCTTTCTGCACGCTCTGGACAAGCTCATCCCCCATCAGCACCTTGTACACGAAAACTGTGTGGACATGGTCGCCGCCCGCCGGGCCTGGCTCTTCGTCTTGGCTATAGCCATTCACAATTTCCCTGAGGGACTGGCCGTGGGCTTGGGATTTGCCGCCAGCCCGAATCTCGGTCGCGGCATAGCCCTGACCATCGGCATCGGCCTGCAGAATGTTCCTGAAGGATTGGCCGTAGCTATCCCTCTGTTGTTGGTCGGATACTCTCGCGGCCAGGCCCTGCTTATTGCCACCATCACCGGGCTGGTCGAGCCGCTGGGCGCTCTTCTAGCCGTAACCCTAGGCAGCATGTTCCAGCCCATACTGCCGGTTGGTTTGGCCTTTGCCGGCGGAGCTATGATCTTTGTAGTCGTCGATGAAATTATCAGGGAAACTCATCGCCGTGGTGTTGGACGCCTGGCCAGCGGAGCCCTGATGGCTGGTTTTGTTATTATGATGAGCCTCGATCACCTTTTAGGTTGACCCGGATACTGCTGCCTTGAGGTGAAAGTAGATGCCCGACATCGACGCAGAAGAACGGCGGCGGATTGCCGATTTAGCCCTGGCCCGCGCCGTCCAGCAGGCCCTGCTTCCACGGGAATGTCCCCGTTGTGTGGGAGGCAGATTCGCTGCCAAGTACCGCCCTGCCGAACACGTCGGCGGTGACTTTTACGATATTACTCACTTGGGTATCGACCAGATTGGTCTGATCATCGGGGATGCCGTCGGCCACGGTATCCACAGCGCCCTGGTGATGGCCCTGCTGCTGGGACACCTGCGGGCCAATCGGCCCGAAAGGTTGCGACCTGCCCAGATGATCGCCGAGGTCAACAGATTGCTGCTCGAGCTGGGCGAAAGCACCGGCGAAATCCTACTTTGCAGCCTGTTTTACGGCGTGCTCGATATGCCCAGCCGGGTGCTCTTCTATGTCGATGCCGGTCATCCGCCGCCTCTCTGCTGCCGTGGCGATAGGATTAGCCCTTTGACTTCGAACGCCCTGTTGCTTGGAGCCGATCAGTTCGTCGCCGAGGAGCAGTGCCATCAGTTCGAACAAGGCGATCGTCTGGTCCTTTACACCGACGGCGTTGTGGAAACCCGTAACACTCAGGGGCAACTCTATTCCGTCCAGCGTCTTGAAGAAACCGTGCGCGACCTCGCGGGGCGCACTGCCGAGCAGACCGTTGAGACTATCTTCAGCCAGCTCGACTCTTTCAGTTCCGAGCAAGGCCCAGACGATGACGCCACCGTCGTCGTCCTCGATTTCGCCTGATCCGGCCCGCATTTATCTTTTATTTAGCCGCCGGTTTCAGCAGGAGTTTACACTGCCACAAATATCTCGGATGGTCAGAGCCCAAACGCAAGATTATCGAGATATTCTTCTCGCTCCTTGCTATTATCGCAAGGACACTGCACGAAGTGCCTGTTAGCCGTGTCGTCTCTTCCCCAATCGTCTTTGTCAGCGTCGCACGTCTGGACCGATCAGCAAAGGGGCGAATGGCCTTTAGCAAAGGGGCGAATGCCCCCGTGCCGTTTGCCGCCATTCAGTCAAGCAAGCCCATCAGCAGCAGCCGGGCCTCCTGACGCACGTTTACTACTTCCCGCAGACTCCCCCGAGCCTTCTCCAACTCTTGCTCAAGCTTGGTCGTGGCCAGGCGAAGAGCTTTCAAGGCGGACTGAAGTTTCTCATTACTCGACTTCTCGTCTTCCAAGAGCTCCCGAAGAGTTTGCCTGCTCTTCTCAATAGCGCTTTGCGGCCGGGCGAGAGCCGCATCGTCACTCCGCCTGCTGCTGGCCGTTGTTCTCTGGCCACGAGTTCTGAACCTGTTACGCGTTTGTCGGACCCGCATTTGCCGCATAAGCGTCTGCACCTTCTCGACCCGCGGCTGGATGACGACCCATTGTTCCTCGCTGGCGTTGAGGCTCGTTCTGAGCCGTTCGGCCGCTTCGCGGTTCCACTGTTCGATCCTTTTGCGCATCTCTTCAGGGCTGCGTTGCCCACCACGGCTTCTTGAGCGACCCTCTTCCTGAGAAATCGCCTGTCCGATCAAAACACCCGCAAACGCTACCCCAATCACAACGAGCAATATTCTCTGTCGTAACATCTGAATGCTCCTTTCCCAAAAAAGTACTGTCCTTCCCCGAAACCTATCTCTAACGGCCTGCTATGCTCCACTCCAGTGCGCCTCTGTTACTATAGACGCTATGAGAACAGAAAGTATTGTACTAAAACACCCAGAGCGGACAATATTCTGCCATGTGTTACTAACCCCATGAATTGAACGCGCTTACGGTTACAAGTGGAGGAGCATTCTTTGGCTCTCAGTCCGGCCCCAGGTACTTCAGTACGGGACAACCCTCTAGCCCGCCCCCTTCGGCTTGCTGCTCATCAGCGGTTTAACTCTATTTCGCACGAGAGCCGGATAGCCCTGAACCTTCCTCAAATTACCCCGCCGAAGGCGCCGTGCCCACAGCCCCTGCCAGCACAACGCTGTCCCAGCCCGGCGGGACTACGCTCTGGCAGGCATAGTAGTACAGGGCTGCCTGAAAACACGTCTGCAGCACTGAAAACACCAAGGCTAATATCACCATGTACATTATCTGTGCGGTTTAGCCATTTTCTATGCGGCGAAAAGGGCATAGGAAACCCTTTCAAATAATTCTATAACTCTGGCGGAAAACCTCGAGTTGCTCGAAATTCGATCGTGCCAAAGAATCTTACGCAAGGCGAACAACATATCAACGAAAGAAGGATGACGCTTTTGGCTATACCAGGGCATCACTTCTGGCAGCATCGGTGCAAAAGAAAAAATTGTCCTTCTCTTTGCCCCTTGGGTCTCGAACGATGACCAGACGAATGGGAACATCCCGGCAGACATGATACCACAGGCAGGTCAGACCCATTTTTGCCAGGTAGACCCCCTGGGTGCGTCGAGCCAGTCGTGTATTTGTCTGTGTACGATACAGTCTCTGCAGTTGGTCTAAATTAACTTGTGCAGGGTCGTTAGGCCAAAGCATGTATAGCAGAATAAGTAGCTGTTCAGTCTGACATTAGGAAAGATTCTGGTGAAGTAGATTTTATGCATTAAGAAAGAACTGGAAAAATTACATTTTGAGGTCTTTTGTACTTGACGAGAATGGCCTCATAGCAGGGTTTATATATCTTGGGTGCTTTCTGTCGTTAAGTGTTGGTGACCCCGGCGTAACTGTTTGATTCCGAATACGTTATGTTTGTGATTTGTGAGTTTTTGCCTCGTATTGTGGAATTGTGCAGGTAATAGCTTTATTTTCAATGAGTTACCGCGGCACTACCAACAATGGATGGAACAAGCACCCCATAACCTATTTTAGGATTCCATGCCCTTGAACCGCACATTGTTAATCGGCTCCGATCTTGTCGCAGCGGTCGTAAAATTCCTTCATCAGCTCCAGGGCTGTTTCGTCATTCTTGACGGCCCGGATGTAATCGGCCAATGAATCGACGAGCAACGATCGGAGCTTTTGGCCCTTTTCGGCACTGGCCGGCGTGGCATCGCCTGCGTAGTGGTCAGGATAGTCGGCATACCACTGTCCGGTAACCTTTCCGGGCGGTAAATGTTTCAGCCTGCCCAGCGGTTCCGCCTTGCGCCCCCCGATCGCCTCCATCTTGACCAAATGCGGGTGGTTGGCCAGGCTCAACGACGTTTCGCATTCGCAGGCGTGACCGTGGATTGGGGTCTCGAGGATCTCCTGCCTCTCTTTCTTTGCCGCAGCAGACATCCAGTCGGGGATGAAAACAGCGTAAGGCTTGCGTTTGGCCAGGACTGTTTGACACAAATAGCACAAGAGGTGGGTATTGCCGCCGTGGGCGTTGTAAATCACAATCTTTCTAAAGCCGTTGCGGGCGATTTCATCGCAGACATTCGTCAGGAGCTGAAGCGTAAGCACCGGGTCGATGGCAACGGTTCCGGGAAAACATCTGGCCTCGTGTATCTGTCCGAAGTAATAAGGGGGGAAGACCACGGCGGGCTCCTTTTCGGTGGCCAAGCAGCAGATCTTATGACTGTTAAGGAAGTCCGTGCCAAGCGGCAGGTGGTCAAAATGTTTTTCCAGGCAGCCGGCGGCCATGACACAGACGCCCGTTTCCTTTGCAGCTTTTTCAAACTCCGGGGCGGTCAACTCTTCCCATTGCATCTTCATGGTCTCCTATGAATGTCCTATTGAGCACTCTTGCTGGGCAACACCTCAGGCATTTGCAGCGATCAGATGTAATCGATTCCAAAGCTCACCCAGGGGCAGAACCGGAAGATCTTGCTAAGGGCCTTCTCCAGGCCTGAGGGCAGCGGACTCAGGCGAATCAGATTGGTTTCCAAAGCCCGGGCCATGTCCAGGCGGCACGAAAGCAGACGGCTGAGCTGGCTTTCCTTCAGGTATAGCTTGGCCTTGTACTTCGGCCGGGCCGGGCGGTTCAGAACCAAGTCCCGGTGGGGCGTCACAGCCTCTAAACGTAAGTCTTTCAGTAGTGAGCTA
>DAOVKO010000075.1 GCA_030631725.1 Actinomycetes bacterium
ACTCCGATCTTAACTCCGTTGCCGGTGACATTCATTTCTGATCTAAGATCATCGGCATTGAGTATTCCATCGCCGGCGGTGGTAATACTACCTGCATTCGTAACAGCATAGGTCGGGGCGGTGATCCGGTAAACGCCTTCGATAGCGGCCAGGGAGTCCAGGAAGGTATGATTCACCCATCCCTGGACTACACGCATGGTTTCATTAGCGTTTTCCAGCGAAAGGCCTGCGGCCTGGAGGCTCTGTATGGCAGATGGATTGACCTGATCGACGTGGACATAGACATGCAGGTCGCCGTTTTGATTTACGTACACCTCCCCACTACTTAGCTGGCTCAGATCGGCAGTGGGATTTTCTACTAGGGTATCCTCTATTGCCTTTTGTGCCTGACGTACCTCGGAGGATACAATGTCATTGTCCTGCTGCGAGTAGCCCGCAAGTAAATCCACCGATAGATATACAGGAACATCAGCAAAATCCAAAGACTCTGATACCCCAATCGAGGCAACACTCAAAAGTATACGGGGTTCTAGGGCCTCACAAACCGGAGGCGATTCGAAAGTATTTTTGGACTTCTTCATTTAGGTATCCTCCTTCCTACCCCTAGTCTTGGTCCAAGATAACGGCAATGCCAACCCGATAATGCTGTGCGTCGTCAGGGCTGCAATGAATAACCCTTCCTCTCACCCAAGCAGTCTTTCCATACAGCACCGGCAAGCGAACATGGATCACCATGCCTTCCGTGAGGGCCTCGCGACACCAGAGACCTATACCGCCCAGACTGATATCCAACATCCGTGCTGGTTTGGTGTGGTCCTCAGACAACGTCGAGTTTGGACAGTAACATAGGTGATGCGCAAAAAGCATACGCAGTGAGGCCCGCCGGTCCAGTCGGTCTAGCCGGTCCACCTGGCAGGCCTGCCCCCCGTTGCGCCGAGCAAACTCTACACATTCTTCAACTATCCTGCGAGAACTAGTCTTAGCTGTCTTTGTCATGGTATCACTCCACGGGCCTTGCCTTTTCGGTCCATAACCTAGGGGTGAGCCTACGGCCTGGACAACCCAGCACAGCAGTTGCCCCCAGCATTAAAAACATTAGTGTTGTCGGTTCCGGGCTTGGGTCCAGGTCTAAAACAAAGCCAAAGTTCGGTGCAAAGAAATAGTATTTTATTGTGATTTCTTGGCCGCTCAGGGGATCAGTGAAATTCTTTTCTGGCATGGAACCATACGGGAAGTTGAGTTCAAACATATCGATTGTGTTGCCCTGGGCGTACCTATTGGCAACTAAGCTAATACAAGAATTGAAGAGGATGGCATTAGGATCGATAAAAGGCGTTTTAGCAGGATATTCGTCGGCTTCAAAACCTGAAGGCCAGACTATCGGACTCGGAACAGTCGCCCCGATGATGAAACGTTGGTCGGCCGCCAAGGGCGTGGAAGAAACAGAAACATAGCGATAATACTCGTCGTCCCAGGAACCCGTCAAACCCGAGGGAACGGTGGCTGAGACCACAAGTTGCTCGCTTTCGTTCCAGATACCAATCTCATGGTGTATATTCAGCCCGGCCGGACCCGAGTCGAAATAGCCAAGCTGCGTTATCAATATATCACATGTTGGAGTGAATTCCCATCCGACTGTTCTGCCGACTGTATCGGCACTCAAGCTGCTGATCAGGCCCGGCTGGTATCCGGTATCTATTAGAGCGATAATGTCGGCTTGAGTGTGGGACATGCATACGGTCACAATGAACAGGCCTACAATTGCCAAGAGCATTCTTTTGGCCAAGTTTATACGATTACCTTTTAAATACACCCGAGATTTCCCCCCTCAAACAAACCTCCAGATCTAAAGACATATTTAGCTTCCTAGCTATGGTGTAGTATATCGTGCCGTGGAGTTTCTTTCAAGAAGAAAATAGACAAATGTCTAATTTTTTTTTGCCGTATTACACTGCGCATAAAAAGGGCTTACAATACACACCTGTATCGTACGCCCTCCTCCTTTCCGTTAGGCCTGCCCCCCTCTTGTCGTCAGGTCTACTCCCTGTCGGCCGGCCCCGCCCTTCCCTAACATATCGTACTTTAGAGGTCCTTGTCAAGAGGGAAAATAGACAAATGTCTATTTTTTTTGCCTACCGCGACTACTTAGGCAGTACGTCCAACGAGACAACAAGCCCAACGATTCCAACCATAGTTATTATAGTAGGTTATCGCCTTTGCCCGACGTACGTTGTGTAGGGGAATTATTCGGCGGCCTTTATGCCGCACTCCGCCGGCGGCCCAGAAGTAACAGACCGCTGCTTGCCAGTATCCAGATGGTCATCGGCTCTGGGATTGTAGACTCGCTGCTGTCCATCACAATTGCGTCCGGGATCGTACCGAATCCATCGAATCCATCGACCAGAACTATGTCCCTACTCGGCTCAGCCGGACCAAGAGAGCCGGCAAAAGCAACGGCTGTAGGCATCTCAACATCGGTTAATCCAGCAAATTCAATAGCATCATCGATAGGATCTGTCGCTCGGACTGAGGAGGCAAGGACAAGTACATCGTCACGGTTATCTGGCAGATCGGTCTGGGAACTGGTCGTGATGGGATCCCCCGGCAAGAACAGCAAGGTTTCGCTCAAATCGCTCAACTCCGTGGCTTGGAACAATATGTCCGGATCAAGTGCTTCTACTAATAGTACCTCGGACCACGCAAGGGAGTCCGCCAATTCCAGAGCGTCAGCGTACAGTTCGTTCGCAGGCCAGTCCCTCGCTAAAGTGAAGAACGAAAGATTATATTGTTCGGGGACACTCTGGGCGAAAAGATGCCCAGACTCGGACTTCCATTCCTGTGAGGTGCCCGCGAATATTGGGCTGAAACCGTTGAACTTCTCTGGAGTGCTCCGACCATCCAGCCGAAGTCTGCGAAATGGTATAGGACTCCAAGCCGGCAAGTCATCCGCAAAGACTTCGCTAGCAAGGACATCAGATTTATCTCGAGGCAGAGACCTGCTAGGCAAATAAGAATGCAGGAGCAACTCTTGTGCTATGGGAGTGGTACCCATAACAGAGCCAGACCGTGCGTCCGCATTGGGGGAGGTGCTGTATTTATCAAAAGCAACGCTGGCCACCGGGTTAGACCGACTAGAGTCATCAGACTCGGACGAGGAGACAGCAGTTTGGCTTGCCCTTGCGGGCAGACCGATACGAGGCTGGATGTCCGCAACTTGCTGCGGGGAACCGGCAGCAAGATCTACGGTCTGGCCCTGCGTATCGGGCTGTGGCTCGATTGAAACTAAACCTCCCAAAGGCGCTTCTGAGGAGGCGGAATGCTCGCTGGACAAGCCCGGGAGTAACAGCACCGCCAGAACGGCCATCGATGCCACAGCCCCCAACGATATCCTTGACCAGCGATGGACCTGCGGATCCATAATACGCTTGATTCTCCGCCCCAGAGGGTGGATAGTCCGAGCAAAACCCAAAGCCGCGATTAGCCTGGCGGAGCGACTCAGATTGGCAGTGACCTGCAATAGAGCTTGGCAGTACGTCTCGTCAGTAGTCAGATTTCGGCAGAGCAGCAAATCATCGCAACAGTCTTCGCGTATTTGGCGAAGTACGCGATTGAGTAAATGGACAAACGGATTGAACCACCAGAGAATCCCCAGAAGGCTTTGGAGTGAGTTTATCCACAGGTCTGCCCGACGATGGTGAGCCAACTCATGGGCTAAAATCACCTGGGTCCGCTGTGATGGCAAATCCCGCAGAACACACAGCGGCACCATCACGCATGGCCTCAGCAAGCCAAAGGCCATAGGTGGAACAGCTTCCGAAGACAGCAACAGCGACACAGGGCAGCCCGGAGCTAGCGATTCCGATAGTCGGGAAAAAAGTTTGTGCCATTTGCCGGTAGTTACGCGCTTAGCCCGATGGGCCATCCCAGCCAGCTTTGCCAACCGGGAAATAATCCAGGCCCCGGCCAAGATGCAGCCACTTGCGTACAGTAACATCAGGCGGGCCTGCCAGTTCAGCCTTTCCCAGGCTGGGAAAAGGGCTGGCCAAATGGAGCTGTCGGCCTCTGAGTCCATTGGCCGGTCACTCAAAGCTAAGGGTTCAGTCCTCTCAGGGATTGTAGGTCCGAACTGACTGAACAGGCCGACCGGCATGGCCAGCATCGGCGGGACGGCAAATTTAATCAAAGCAATCAAGATAATTGCGTATCGAAGTTGCGCCGGCCAACGCCGGCCAACCCAAACCACGGCAAGCAAAAGAGCGGCCACCAATGAAGATGTCCACGTGGCATAAAACACATAATCCCACCACGTCTGACCAGCCTGGTTCAGTATCTCTATGACCGGGTTCACGAATTACCTCGCTGCTTCTTCCTCTTGCTTCGTAGCTTATCGAGCATCTGCTGCAATCGGTCGAGTTCGTCCAGTGTGGGTACCTTGGAATTGAGCAACGCCGCAACCATCTCCAGATTGTCGCCGCCAAAGACGCGTTTGATTATATTGCGAACGATCCGTCGATATGCTGGTCGAGTGGAGCGCGCTGGACGGTAGACAAAGGCCTTGCCGACCGGGCCTTTCCTTCGAGCAACCAAGCCCCTGGCTTCGAGCCTCTTTAGGAGAGTCACCACTGAGCCGTGAGCCATGGGACGATAGCTGTGCAAGGCTTCGCGGACCTGGCGTGCGGTAGCTCGGCGGCGGCGCCAAAGGCAAGCCAACACATCAAGCTCGGCATCCGGTGGTTGTCCATCGGTCAGAACGGTCGATTTGGAGCTGCGATGGTGCTTGACCAAACCAGTTACCTCGCAAAGAAAAGCCACTAATACTACGGCAAAAGTTTCTCATACCAACCGCTGCTCCTATAATATATACAACTGTCTACGCTATGTCAAGTTATAAATTGAGTTACTCGGCAATTTCAGGCTGGGCGTCTTAGTATCCTGGCATGTGAGAGTTGCTCGGCGGCCGTGTCCAGGACCGCGGCATCGACAGGTTGTGGGTCTGACTGCGGTTATCACGCTATGCTTTTTCCACCTCCTCGCAATATGGAATCAACAATCGGTATCGTGCCAGCCGGAAACAAACAGCAGGCAAACCACGCGATTACCCGTTTCTTAAGGACTAGAACAAGGTTTCTGATAGAAATCCGTGAAAAAGTAGCTATGAGCCATGTGCTTACCAGTACTTATGAGAAGGTGGTCGGTTTGGTCTTTCTTGGTACTTTTTTTTGTGGCCCTGCCCAACCCTTCTGATAATGCATTTTTTCAACCAAAAACCGCTATTTCATAGGCACGCTTCAAAACGGGTAATCGCGTACAGGCAAAGTACTTGCGTTATAGCGAGGTCTCTGAGATACTAGTCCTGTAATTCTCAGACTAGTTCAGCGAGGTGGAAAAGATGAGTTCCCATAGGACAGCAATTGTATTATCGGTCATATTGGGCTTAGGAATTCTCCAGCCCAGCCTGGGGTTTGCCAACGGCACAGAGGCGGTCACCAAGCCCAGCCAGGATGTTACCCTGTCCTTCCTTAGCCCGGGCCGAATTGCCAAGGTTCTGGTAAAGGCTGGAGACGTCGTATCGGCTGATGATCCCCTCGTCAAGCAGGATGATGCAGCCGAGCAGCTGAAGCTTGAACAACTCCAAGCCCAGGCCCTGGATAGCACCAAGATACAGGCCGCTCAGGCCGAGCTGGACCAGAAAGAAGTGGACTTGGATAAACTCGAAAAAGGCAGGGGCAAAGGGGTCGTTACCCTCTGGGAACTTGACCACGCTAGGCTGGACGTGAAGATTGCCGAGCTCCGGCTGGCCTTGCGTCGGTTCGAGCACAAACAGGATCAACGAAAGTTCGATGAGGCCAGGATTCATGTCGAACGAATGAAGATGGCCAGCCCAATTGCCGGGAAGGTCGAGGAGATTTTCGTCGAGCCCGGTGAATCCGTCAACGCCCTGGATGAAGTAATCCGCGTGGTCAGGATTAATCCGCTCTGGATTGACGTGCCTGTTCCTCTGGACGACACCTGGAATCTGGAACTCGAACAAGCCGCGACAGTTGAATTTAAGGGTCCGAATCCGCTGCAGCGTAAAGGCCGAATTATTCACATTGCTGCCGTGGCCGATGCTGCCAGCAATACCCGGACGGTGCGTGTAGAAGTGCCCAATAAGACTCAGCGGCCCGCCGGCGAGCATGTCAAGGTCAGCTTTCCCCCGGTCGGGCGTTCAACCGTTAGCCCCAAGGATAAGCAAGTCCCACAAATTTCACTGGACGATAATATTAAGGAGTAATCGATGGCAGATGAAAAAGAATCCGGCCCCCCGGCCGACAAGCCCGTCGAGGAGCAGGCTCGTGAGCAGACCGGCCAACGACAGGTCCGCCTGCGGATTGACGAGCGGAACATGCGCAGCGCTTACGCTAATGCCTTTCGGACCAACGGAACCGCCGAGGAAGTCATGTTGGACTTTGGGCTGAACGTTATCAGTCCCCCTGCCCAGCAGAAGCCGCAGAAGCCACAGCAACAACCGGAGATAATGTTCCAGATCAACGAGAGAGTGATCCTCAACTACTACACGGCCAAGCGTCTGGCTATCACCCTCAGCCAACTCATCCGCCGACACGAGGACCAGTTCGGCGAGTTGGAACTCGATGTGGCCAAGCGGCGCAAGGACGGTCTGTAGCCGGTCACGTTCAGGCTAGATAAAGCTCACTAGCGGTACAGGACATGGACACTTCCCAGCAAGCTTCGCGTCCGGCCCAACTCGGCACAGCCGAGATAATCAACCGGCTGAGCCGATTCGACGGCCCGCCCGAGCACTTCTTGGTGAATCTATTGGAGGCTCAGTGTCACTTGGCCTCCGCTGCCGGCGGAGCAATTCTGCGCTGTGCCGCGGACGGACGGGCGGAGGTCCTGGCAGTTTATCCGTCGATAGCCCCGGACGCGACGCCCCCGGTATGGCTAGCTCAGGTGGTTGAGTCCGCCGGGCAGGTAATCGCTAGCCGGACTACCGCTGTCAAACCGCTGCACAAGCCCGAGGACCTTTACGGTCAGCCGGCTAAGAGTCACTTGGTTATGCTGCCCCTTCGCTCAAGCCAGGCTATTCACGGATTGGCTGGGTTTGTGGTGGAAGCTTCCGATCAAGCAGCTCTCGACGCCAGCCGTGAAAGGCTCGAGCTTTCCATCAGCCTGCTGAGCCTTTACGAAATGCGTCTGACGCTCCAACAGCGGCAGGGGGCCATGACCCGACTGAAGATGGCCATGGAAACTCTCGCAGCCGTCAATGACCAGAACCGTTTCGCCGGGGCGGCCATGGCCTTCTGTAACGAAATAGCCGCCCGCTGGCAGTGCGAGCGGGTGAGCCTCGGCTTCCTCAAGGGTCGCTATGTCCAGCTACGGGCCATGAGCCATACTGAGAAGTTCAGTCGCAAAATGAAGCTCATCCAGGACATCGAATCGGCCATGGAGGAGTGCCTCGACCAGGACGTCGAGGTCCTTCACCCACCAGCCGAACAGGCCACGTACGTCAGCCGGGCCGCGGGCGATTTATCCAAACGCCACGGTCCTGTGGCCCTACTGTCTCTGCCGCTGCGCCGAGATGGAGAGGTTACCGCCGTCCTGACCGCCGAACGACCCCTGGACAAAACATTTACTCTCGAAGAGGTCGAATCGCTGCGTTTGGCCTGCGAGTTGTGTACCGCTCGGCTGGACAACCTCCAGCAACACGATCGTTGGTTCGGGGCCAAGCTCGCTTCCGGGATTCGTAAAGGATTGTCTTTTGTTGTCGGCGCCAAGCACACTTGGGCCAAACTCGCAGCCATATTGATCCTGGGGGCTATTCTGTTTCTGAGTTTCGCTAAAGGCACCTACCGCGTCGAGGCCCCCTTTGTCTTGGAGGCTACGCAGCGGCAGGTAATCCCAGCCCCGTTTGACGGCTATCTCGAAAACGTCAACGTTGAGCCGGGCAACTCCGTCGAGAAAGACAAAACAATATTGGCCAGCCTGCGGACAGACGAGCTCGGCTTGAAGTTGACCGAGGCCCAGGCTCAGAAGCTTCGTTACGAAAAAGAGGCGTCCAGGGCCATGCGAGACGGTGAAACAGCCGAGGCCCAGATTGCTCAAGCTCAGGCCAAAGAAGCCCAAGCTCAGATCAACCTATTAGAGCATTACATCAGCCAAGCCCAGATTACTTCGCCGATAAGCGGCCTGGTCTTGACCGGCGATCTGAAGAAGCAGGTAGGTGGGCCAGTGGAGAAGGGCAAAGTCCTCTTTGAGGTCGCTCCACTGGAATCTCTGCGAGCCCAGCTGAGCGTGCCCGAAGACAGGATCGCCGATGTGCAAATCGACCAGAAGGGCGAATTGGCCACTGCTTCAGACCCGGGAAAAAGGATCAAATTTGAGGTCGAGCGCATCAATCCCATCGCTGAAGTCGTCGAGCAGCGCAATGTCTTCAAGGTCCGCGTCCGACTGCTTCAAATGGATGCCCAGACCAAAGAGCGAATCAAGCCTGGTCTGGAAGGCGTGGCCAAAATTACCATTCCCGGCAAACGCACTTACGCCTGGCTGTGGACCCACCGGATGGTCGATTGGCTGCGGATGAAACTGTGGATCTGAATTTGAAGGCCCGTTATGCCTGTCGATCGCCCTACATTCAGCGAGTCCTGGTATCGGGTGGCCGATTTGCGCCCCCAACTGCGTTCCACAGTGCAGATTCATCGCCAGCATTTCCGCGGCCAAATGTGGCACGTTCTTCAGGACCCGGCCAGCAATCAGTTCTTCCGACTCAATGAGGCCGCCCATCGTTTCGTAGCCATGCTTGACGGCCGGAAGACCGTCGCCCAGGTCTGGCAAATCTGCAATGACCAGCTCGGCGACTCCGCCCCCACCCAAGGCGAGGCCATCCAGCTTCTGGGCCAACTCTACACTTCCAACCTGCTCCAGGCCGAGCTGCCCCCCGACGCCGAAGGTTTATTCAATCGCTATCGCAAGCGCGTCAAGCGCGAGGTCCAGGGCTACCTGATGAACCTGCTCTTCGTGCGTATCCCCCTGTTTGATCCGGACCACTTTCTGGACCGCTGGGTGGGCATATTCGGCCGGATCTTCACCTGGTACGGCCTGGTGGTCTGGTTGGGCCTGGTGTTCACCGGACTGTATTTCCTTGTCGGAAGTGCCGGCGATCTTCTCGCCCAGACTCGGGGAGTTTTGGCCCCCGGCAATATCCCTTACCTATACCTTGGTTTTATCCTGGCGAAAGTCTGCCACGAGTTCGGCCACTCCTTCGCCTGCAAAA
>DAOVKO010000094.1 GCA_030631725.1 Actinomycetes bacterium
ATAATCACTATGTAGGGCAGGTGCATGGGGATCTGGGCCTG
Organism: Actinomycetes bacterium; assembly: GCA_030631725.1. Taxonomy (GTDB): domain Bacteria; phylum Planctomycetota; class Phycisphaerae; order JAACET01; family JAACET01; genus JAACET01. Next base: position 42 of record DAOVKO010000094.1, read on the forward strand.
CTCCTGGTCGCTGGTGGGTTTGAAGCGGTCCAGAATCTGATCGGCGGTGAGACGATTGTATCCGGTGACATTGCGAACGCTGGCTTCGCGGAGGATTTCGTAGCGTTCTTCCATTTTGGTGACCGCCCATTCCAGAACGGACTCAGCCCGGGACAGGGCGTTGATGATCGGACACATCAGGTGGGGCACGTCCTGGAAGTGAGCCATCTCCACCATCTTGGGGTCCACCAGGATGATCTTGACGTGGTCGGGACGCTGGGTCAGGAGCATGGAAGTAACGATGCTGTTTATGCAGACGCTCTTGCCCGAACCGGTAGCCCCGGCGATGAGCATGTGAGGCATGGTAGTCAGGTCGGCAACCAGCGGCTGGCCCGAAGCATCTTTGGCCAGGAAAAGGGGCAGCTTCATCCGCGAGGCCCGCAGTTGCGAGAGTTCGACGAGCTCGCGAATGCGGACCATCTCCTTTTCGCAGTTGGGAATCTCGACGCCGATGGTCTGCTTGCCGGGGATTGGGGCCACGATGCGTACACTTGAGACGCCCAGGGCCCGGGCCAAATCGTTGGCCAAGTTGCGGATCTGGGAGACCTTGGTTCCGGGAGAAAGCTTGAGCTCGAAGAGGGTGATAGTTGGGCCGGTGTCGATCTCGACTACGGTAACCTGGATATTGAACTCTTCGAGCGTCTTCTCGAGGATGACGGCCTTTTCGCGGACAGCCTGTTCCTGCATGGAGGCCAGGGTATATTCGGGCTGTTCGAGCAGATCCAGGGGAGGCAGTTGATAGTTTAGCAGGGCCTTGGGTTTGGCAATGGCCTTGGCGGCCACTCGCAGACCGGGCTTGGCTTTGCCGGCGGGGCGATCTTTCAGGCCATGAACTTTGACCGGCAACTCGTCTGTTGACTCTTGGTCCTCTTCATAGTCCTGGTCCTCATCGACTTCGGCCAACTCATCTTCGTCTTCATCTTCGTCAGGTTCCAGAGCCACGGCTGTGCCCCCGCCGGCGGGAACAGCTATTTGTTGCAGGGCTGACCGGTGAGGGTTTATGCGCGGCAGAGCCCCAGCGAGTGCTATGGGGCGGCGCAAAACCACGCGCAGGACCGGAACCTTGGCTAAGAGAATGCTCAGTTTGGACCAAAGCAACTGCAGCAGGAAAAGCACGGAAGTATCCGCAGCCAATAATAATCCCACCAGCACCCCGGCCGTGAGAACCAGGGCTGAGCCCCAGCGCGACAACTGGGCCAAGAGGAAAGAGGCCAGGAGCGAGCCGATGACTCCCCCGGCCGTGAAGGGCAAGGGATTGGAGGCCGGGAAATCCAAAGAGGGTATCAACAGGTGGCTGATGGCTGAGATGGATAGAACCAACAAGGCCGCGCCTGTGCCTCGCAGGGGCAGATCGGCAATCTCACGGTTCAACAGCCGCAGCAGACTCAAGGCCGCAGCAAAAACTAAGAGTACAAAGACAGCATATCCCAGGAAGCTCAAGGCCTGATACGCCAGCCAGGCCCCGACGGGCCCGCAGAGATTCGCGACCGGCCAGGGATGAGCCGCCAGACGGCTGCTGGGCCAGTCGGTCCAGCTATAGCCGGCACAGGCCAACAGGGCGAAACTGTAGAACACCAGCAGCAGGGCATGAGTCAAACGGTTATTACGGCCTGTTTCAGCCAATGCCGATGTCTCCTTCCTGGCAGCGCAGGGATGCTAGGACACATCCGTCTGCGCACAACTAGAGCGCATACTTACAGTGCTCTCTGGGAGATTATCGGGCCAAGAAGGGGGATTTCTGCAGGGAAAATGCCGAAGGACTGAGGCCTTCTTCCCTCCCTATCGCGCTTTCCGCTCTACGCTTCACACTCTACGCCTCACGCCTTCTGCGTAGCAGGGCCAAGCCGCCGAGCAGTAGCAGGGCCAGCGTGGCGGGCTCGGAAAGAAAATTGTCAATATTCTGCCTTGACATCTCTTTTTTCCCGTGGTATGATCAAGGTTGAGGTAACAAACTATGGAAAAGATTATTAAAGCTCTAATCTATCACGATGGCCAACATTACTGCGCCAAATGTTTTGAAATTGACGTATTTACTCAAGGAAAAACTATCGATCAAACAATTCGAAATCTTAGAGAAGCCATTACTCTACATTTGGAAGGTATAGACCCTGCTGAATATGGCTTAGTCAAGAATCCCAGCTTGCTAATAATGTTCGAATGTGACCTTCAGCCTGCCTATGCCTAAATTGCCTGCCATCTCTTACAAACGGCTCCTTAGACTATTAAATCAGCTAGATTAGCACATAGACCGCCAGCGAGGCAGTCATGTTCGCCTGAAGAAAATCTTAGCTAAAGGACATTACTCTATAACTATACCCGCCCACAAAGAACTCGCCAAAGGAACCCTTAACGACATTCTTAATACGCTCAGCCGGCACAGTAATCTCCCTAAGCAAGAACTCATCAAGCGATTAAAAAGTATTTAGACCTCCTTCTCAGAGCTATAAGGCCGCCAAAAAGCAACAGGCCCAGCGTGGCGGGTTCGGGGGTAGCGGTTGGCTCGGGGGGAGTACCGGTGCCCCAGTAACTCAGCACTTCGGTGTAGTCTGAGCCGTCGACAACGCCGTTACCGTTGAGGTCGCCACGTTCGCCGCTGGGGACGCTCTGGCCCCAGTTGCTGATTACGAGTGTCAGGTCGGAGGCGTTGACGAAGCCGTCAGCATTGGCGTCGCCGGGGTGGAGAAGGCGTATCCAGTCGCTGCCTTGGATGGGCGAGCCGTCGTTCTCTTCAGTCAGGTTGCCTGAGAGGCTAAGCAGAAGCGACTCGCCTTGCGCATCAGAGAGGCCGAAGGCATCGAGCAAGGCCTGGATGTCGAATTTGAGGCTCAGGTCGAGAAAGCCGTCAGCGCCGAGGTCATGTCCTCCGCTGGGCTCGCCTTCGTATGGTGTGCCCACATCTTCGTAATCCCATCGGAGGGGTGAAACGGAGTCATCAAAGCCCTCTAGCCCCAGAAGTATAGTTGCGGGGTCGATAGTCATTACGTCAAAGTCGTCTGTGCCCAACACGGCTACAGGCAATACGCCCTCGCTCCTGCTGTTAAGCGGATTCGGCCATGAACCGGGCTTGATATCCACGTCGACGGTGGTGGGTTCGGGGATATGCTGAACCCACAGGGTATCACTGCTGCTAGCACTGATACCCCAGCTCCAATCCGGGCCCGGCAAGTTAACTGTTCCAAAAGTGCCTGAGATGCCACCCCCCGCTAGCAGAATATCAAAGGTGCCAAAGGGCGCTCCACCAAGGTCCACCACGTTCCAGGTTCCGTCCAGAATGGCACTGCCGCCGACACTGATGGCGCTGATACCATCGGTGTCGAACTTCGTTTCGAGTGTTCCGTTAGAGCCTTGCGTATAATTGTTGCTGACACTGACGGTAGAGTCGTCCCCCACTACCGTGAGGATTCCGTTACCGTTGTAGCCGGTATACAGATTCGCGGTGTTGAGGCTACCATCTGAAATAGTATATATGCCATCTGAACCAACATCGAGACCAAGGTAGACAGATCCACTAACAGTGTTTGTCCCCCCGGTCTGAGTGAAAGAGCCCGTGCTTTCTTCGCCGATGTACTCGTTCGGGGCTGAGAGTTGGCCGTCCCCACTCAACTCGTAGGTCCCGTGCCCGCTGGCCCAACGGGCGACGCTGAGCCACATATTGACTGTGTGCGTCCCGCCGGTCTGGATAAAACTGCCTGTACCGCAGTTCCCGATGTTCTGCCGGAGGACCGAGAGCTGTCCGGTCCCGCTCAACTCGTAGGTTCCATTGGAGCCGGCCGAGGCGCCCAGGTGCATAACAGCGTCAGCCGAGTTTATCCCGCCGGTCTGCGTGAAGGTCCCCGTGCCGTTTAAGCCCCAGCCGATATGCTCGTAGGTGGTTAAGAGTTGGCCGTCCCCGCTCAGCTCGTAGGTCCCGTGCCCGCTGGCCCCATAGGTGCCGATATAAACCGATCTGGTCGAGTTTGTCCCGCCGGTGTGTATGAATGTGCCCGTGCCGCCCTTGCCGATGTACTCCCACGTAGCTGAGAGCTGCCCGGCCCCGCTCAGCTCGACACTGCCGCTTTGGCCAGCGTTTTCGCCAAGGGTGAGGTATTGGCAATCCTCACCCACTTGGGTTATATGGGCCGTGCCGCTATTGTTGATGTATGCCTTGTCGTAGTTGGTCCCAGTCGGCTCACCGTTGTTCCAGTTTGCCCCGTTGCTCCAATCACCGGTATCTACCTGCCAGTAGGTATCCACAGGCCAGCCCGGAGGCACGGCCCGGGCCCGGGCGGCAATCAGGCCAATCAACACAGTTGTCAGAACGATTTGCCAGTTTTTCATTTTGATTTCCCTTCTCGCATTTGAATCCTGTTCTCACTGATCACAAACGGCACGCGGGGCCTCTCTACTCCACGTGCCGTGACTTTACAGACAAACCAGGGCTACTGTTAGCAGGCCCAGGACGAATCGGGGCTATTCAAGGAAGGCGGTACGGATGTTCTCCCCCCTCTGCCTCCCCTTACACCGTCCTAAAGAATAGCAGAAATGGGGAGTTAAGTCAAGGTTTTTTTGGGGAGTTTGGAAAAGATTTAGGGGGATACAGGAAGAAAGACGCAGAAAGAAATACAGAACTTAGACGCTGATTACGCTGAAAACGCTGATTAATACAGAGAGATAATTAGCCACAGATGAACACAGATTGCACTGATAACTCAGAAAGAAATACGGAAATCAGACGCAGATTACGCTAATTTCGCAGAGTTCAATTTCTTTCAGCGTAATCAGCGTCAAAATTCTTTCTTCTTTGTTTCTATTGCTGTGAAATCTGCCTCGGCCAAGCGGAAAAACAAAAGGGCTGGCCGTCAAGCCAGCCCCTTTGATCCATAGTCTGCGTTGGATAGCTTCTACCGCCTACGACTCAGCAAAGCCAAGCCGCCGAGCAGTAGCAGGGCTAGTGTGGCGGGTTCGGGGACCAGGATTTCATAGCCGATCAGGTCCAGGGCCCGCAAGTCACTATTGTTGACGGGCACGATGGTGCCGGAGGGAAAAGTCGGGTCCATAATACCGATCAGCGTGCCGGTCAAGCTGTTATCCTTCCAATGGCTGGCCTGGCGGCCGTCGCCAAAATACTTGCCGGTGGACATACGGTTCTCAGCGGCAACGCCGCCCAGGGAGGGGGCGATCTGATCGGTTACCGCATCGGACCCCGGAACCAACCAGCGCGAGAAGCTGGTAAACTCGGCGTTCGTGGCTGGATCACGCCCGGCCACGTCGTTCTCAAAACGGAACAGATCCAAGGGTTGCGGGTAGAGTTCATCAACCAAGCTGTTGTTCAAGAGCCAGTCGACCCAGTCCACCTCGGAGGTGAAACCCAAGGCATGGCCAAGCTCATGAGCAGCAACGGTCTCGAAGTCCCACGTGCCGGCAGTCACACCGTCGCTGTTGTCGAAGTCGAAGGCAAAATTAGAGCTGAACGTAATTGTTGCATCTGTAGCACCAAACTGGGCATCCAGACCGGTGAAACCCAATGCCTTCAAATTGGCTTTGGTGGCAGACATTCCCGAGAGGGAGAAACCGCTGGGCACAAAGGCGCTGAACTGAGCGGCTGTCGGTATGAAAGCGGCTATACCGTCGTCGGCTTCACCGGCCGCATCTGCCACCACCGCGTCCCGGATCAGGGTATAGGTGCCAGAGAGAAGAACTGACGAGGCCGAGCCGAGAATGCCAGGTCCCAGCGGGGCCATGTCTGCGTCGATGTTAACCGTGATTGGATCGGCGATCCAGTTTTCCCACTGCTGGGCGGCGCGATTGAAAGCTGCCAGGGCCGGAGCATTGCCCGCAAGCGTTGCACCAGGGTTGATATTAGTTGAGAACGATCCCAGGTCTGACGTCTGAGTCCGGCCGTATTGTAGTAGATCGCCGCCTGCGTCGGCCGGCATCTGCACGGTGTCCGTCTCAATAGGCGGGCCCAAGTATGGAGAGTTTGCCGCACCCTCAGCCAGCGCGCCATAAGTGACCTGGGGCAAGCCCATTGCCATAGCAAAAGCAATAGCCCCACACAGTAGCAAAAAATGGAAACGTGTCGATATGATCGGCTGCCTTCTCATTTCTTCATCTCCAATTGTTTTGTCACTAATTCTCAGCTAGTTGCGCATCCCACAAAATAGGAAGGGCACACAGAGTGCCCTCTTCTTCCCTGTCCCTCACACCATGCTATAAGGCTATAAGATAGCAGAAACGGGGAAGTAAGTCAAGCTTTTTCTTAGACAAAATGAAATAATTTTCAGATTGGTGCAGTGGGGATGCTAATAATGTTAAGATGGGTAACATATAGCGATTATGCAGGGGCCGAATGGCCCTCAGGAATGAGCCGGTGGCTCTTCTCGTCCGACGATGTAGATGAGGTTTTTGCCGCTGGCCTTGGCCTGCAACAGAGCGTCGTCGGCCCGAGCAAAGAGATCGTCCACCGTTGCAGCGTCCCAGGGAAAGCTGGCCAGTCCGCCGCTGATGGTCAAGGTGCCCGTGGCGTCGGGGCCAAGGCACTTGTAATCGTGGGCGTTGACGGTGCGGCGGAAACGCTCGCTTAGGGCAAAGGCAGTCTCGGGGTGGCGGGAATTGGGCTGACGCCGCTTTCCGGCGTCCCAGAAGATCATAACGAATTCGTCACCGCCGAAACGGCCTACTAAGTCGTGCTCGCGCGAGCAGCGGCGCATAAGGTCGGCCGTCTCGCGGAGGACCTCGTCGCCGGTGGCGTGGCCGTAGGTGTCGTTGTAACGCTTGAAGTCGTCCACGTCGAAAAGCAAAACGGTTACTTCGAAACGCTCGTCATGGGCTCTGGCCAAGACCTGCTCGGTGAACTCATAGACGTAACGGCGGTTGTAGAGGCCGGTGAGCTCGTCAGTAACGGCTAACTTCTGCAGGGCTGCAGTTTCTCGAGAGATGTCCAGCAGGGGAGCGAGGAGCTGAGCTATCCGAGGGAGCAGGTGCGGGAGAGTCCGGGAGTCGGCCTGGCCGGACTTTGGCGGGCCCAAACGGATCAACAACTTTCCACCCCCGCTCAACTCTACGCTGTGTTCCGCCTGGACCTTGGCGGGTGGGCGGGCGGGGGGCTGTTGATCAATCAATTGCAACTGGACCCACTTGGCGGCGAGCTTTTCGGCCAATAATCTTTCGGCCCGGGTTAATAGAACTTCGGTTGGTGCTCGGCTGGCCCGGAGCAATTCCTCGCACAAGCCGTAGGCGTCGGGAATAAGCTGATCCCCAGCAGCGAGCGGTTGTACTTCTTGAACGGGGGCTTCAACGGCGGCCTGGGCGGCGTCGGCTGGGATGGACAGTTGGCCATTGAGTGCCCGCGTGAATTCGTCGCGGGTAATCGGTTCAATAAGATAATCATCGGCTCCGGCGGCCAGTGCCCGGCGAGCCAAGGGCTCATGTATGGGCTGACAGGAGAGGATGATCCTGACCTTGGGGTCAGTGGCCCGCAGGGCGCCGACGGCCAGGCTGCTTTGGTCGGCTGTGCCGGCGATACCGCCGAAGACCAGCTGGTACTTATTGGCCGAGGCCTCGGCGATGGCCTCCATCCAGGTTGGGACGCTCTTGATGCGCCCGGCGAACAGCTCGGCCAGCCAGTCGAGCAGACGGGCATCGGCGGCGACAACTAAAACCGGCAAAGGACTTTTGGACTCGTTGGGGCTCACTTTTGAGACTCTTTATTTATCCGGCTCTTGAGGGTCATCACCGAGGAGTACGCGGAGCTCCTCGGGAGTAACTAGGTCCTGGGTCTTGAGCTGCTTGGTTTTTGGGGCCTTGACTGGAGGAGCTTTTCTCCTCTTTTTTGCTACGTTCCTGGCGGCCAAGAAGTTCTGCTGCTGCTGGGGCTCGACGGCTGGG
>DAOVKO010000233.1 GCA_030631725.1 Actinomycetes bacterium
CTTACGAAAAGGTGGAAGTGGCCCGGACGCTCAGCAGTGTGGCTGCGGGGAGTACTGCAGGGAATTCAGACTGACCAAGGTCAAGGCTTGGCTGCGGTCATGTGATATAGACGGCTGTGCCTATAGCTGAGAAGCACTCAAACGAGCAGACATCTATGGTGGTGGGGTTGCTGCAATTGTGGATTCGGGTACCGGACGCAATGAGCCTGAAGGACAAGCGCCGGGCGATAAAGTCTATCAAGGACCGCATAGCCAATCGATTCAACGTCTCCGTGGCCGAGGTCGGTCTGCTGGACTCCCGACGCGAAGCCCAGCTGGCAGTGGCGCTGGTGAGCAATGACTCCAGCTTCACCCAGAGCTGTCTGAGTAAAGTGGTCAATCTCGTGCAGAGAATGGTCAAGCTGGAGCTTCTGGACTATACTATAGAAATGATCTAAGGCACTCTAACAACACCTGACGCGGCCGCGACGCCGGGAATTTTGGTTGCCGCCTAGAAGCGAGGAGGATACGATGCAGGGAGCATCATTGACGACGAGCGACGCCGGCGGCGGGCAAAAGGACGGCGTCCCTTCGGGTTGCGAGCAAAATCGGCGTCTGCTGCGTCAGAACTCCTAAGCATACCATCGGGGTATGCCGCCGGAGTTCTTCCTTGCATCCATCCGATTTTTCTCGCAACGCGGCTCACGTCAGGTTTTGTTAGAATGCCTAAGGGAAAAAAGAGGGTTTTTGGCGGACAAAAAATGATGTCGTACAGGAGAGAAAGATTCGCCAGCGCCTTGCGAAATGTGGTGGCCAAGCTTATGCGAACGGAGCTGAGCGACCCGCGGATTCGGGGCCTGGTAAGCGTGACCCGGGTTGAAGTTTCGCCCGATTTGCGTCTGGCCAAGGTGTACGTAAGTGTGCTGGGTAAAAAAGGTGAACAGCAGTCCTCTCTGGCAGGGCTGCGGCACAGTGCGGGGCACCTGCAGAGCCTGCTGAAAAAGCACCTGGAATTTCGAGTCTGTCCGAAGCTTGATTTTCGCCTGGATGAGGAACTCAAAGAAAGCCTGGCGACTATGGCCTTGATTGATAAAGTCAGCTCGGAACTGGCTGCCAAGGACGCCCAAGCCGGGAAGGACCCCGAGCAGCAGAGCAAGCTGGGGCAGGACGATGCGGCCGGAAAGAAAAACGAAGCAGAGTAAGATTATGGCAAGTGGAAGAGTTTCTCATCCCAAGGGGGCCAAGGTTGTTCTAAGTCGACTGAAACGGCTGTATGGTGCTCCGGCCAAACAGTCGGCCGAAGTCGAGCCAGTCGAGCGGATAGTCCTGGCTATCCTGGCTGATAATGAGCCCTCGAGCAAAGCCCAAACTGTTCTGCGAAAACTCAAAGGCTACTATGTGGACTTTAATGAGCTTCGAGTTTCCCGGCCCAACGAACTGGCAGCGCACATGGGATCGACTTTTGCCCAGCCCTTGCCGAAGGCCAAGATAATCCTGGGGGTCCTCAAGGGTATTTTCGACCGGGAAAACAGTTTTGATTTGGGATTTCTGAAATCCAAATCGAAGCAGGAACTGGAAGAGTATTTCCGTGACATTCCGGGAGCTGACAACTACCTTGTCTCCAGCGTGATACTGTACTGCTGCGGGAGGCAGGCCTTTCCGCTGGATGAAAAAATGCTCCAGGCCTGCAAAGAACTCGAATTAGCCAAGGGCCCAGTGAGCCTGGAGAATATGCAGGCTTACTTTGAGCGACAGATCCGCTCAGCCGACAGCTATGCCTTCTGCCATCTGTTGAAAAAATACTCGGTTAAGGAACTGTCTCGGCCCAAGGCCAAAAAGAAAGCCAAGAAAAAGGCCGCCAGCAAGAAAAAAACCTCGAAGAAGAAAACTACAAAGCGAACAAAGGCTCGATCAAAATCAAAAAAACAGGCACACGCCAGCAGGAGATAAAACTTGTCAGATAAAGGGCGACAATTGACACTGGGTATACCGTCGGGCTCGCTGCAGGACTCGTCGCTGGATCTGTTTGCCAGGGCGGGATTCAATATTCGCGTATCCGACAGGAGCTATTCGCCCAGCGTGGACGATGAGACGATCGAGGTGGTGATGTTTCGAGCTCAGGAGATGAGCCGTTACGTTGAGGACGGGGTTGTCGACGTGGGGCTGACCGGTGCCGATTGGGTGCTGGAGAACGGCTCGGATGTGGTGGAAGTGGCGGAGCTGGTCTACTCCAAGGCAACCTCGAAGCCGGCGCGGTGGGTGCTGGTGGTACCGGCCGAGTCGAAGGTCACCAAGCCGGAAGATCTCGATGGAGGCATTGTGGCCACCGAGCTGGTCAACTGCACCCGGAAGTATTTCCAGGACAAGGGGATTAAGGTCAAGGTGGAGTTCTCCTGGGGAGCGACGGAAGTCAAGGCCCGTCTGGTCGATGCCATCGTCGATATTACCGAGACCGGTTCGAGTCTGGCAGCTAATAACCTGCGGATCATCGATACCATCCTGATAAGCACCACCCGCCTGATAGCCAACAAGCAGGCGATCAAGGATCCCTGGAAACGAGCGAAGATCGAAAACATCACCATGCTGCTGCAGGGGGCCTTGGCCGGACGCGAAAAGGTGGGACTGAAAATGAACGTGCCCCGCTCGGCCCTGGATGCGGTGGTGGCCCTGCTGCCGGCGGAAAAGAGCCCTACGGTTTCGGCCTTGGCCGACGAAAACTTTGTGGCTGTGGAAGTTGTTTTGGAAGAAAAGGCCGAGCGGGAACTCATCCCCCAGCTGAAAAAGGCCGGGGCCTCGGGCATTATCACCTATCCCTTGAACAAGATCATTCCCTGAACGGATTTCACAAGCTCCAAGGCCAAATGTCCATGGGCAAGGACATCGAAAAACAAATAGCGAAACTTCGCCGGGCTCTCGAGCACCACAACTATCTCTACTTTGTAAAAAATGCTCCGGAAATCAGCGACCAGGAATATGATCGGCTGATGAAGGAGCTGATTGAACTGGAGAAGGCACATCCGGTTTTTGCCGATCCGAACTCGCCCAGCCAACGAGTGGGGGGTGAGCCGCTCTCGGCCTTTCGCAGCGTACACCACGCGGTGCCCATGCTGTCCATAGACAATACATA
>DAOVKO010000184.1 GCA_030631725.1 Actinomycetes bacterium
AGCAGATGCGGGTGCAGTTGAGCACTTCGCTGATCGCGATACTGAGCCAGTTACTGCTGGCGCACCAGAGAGAAGTCGGGCGGATAGCGGTGTTCGAATTTCTGGTGCTTACGCCGGCTATCGCCAACCTGATCCGGGAGAACAAGACCTTCCGGATAGACTCGAATATTCAGACCGGCAAGCGTTATGGGATGCAATTGCTGGACGATCACCTCTGGCAGCTCTACAACGAGGGGGTGTTATCGCTGGAGGACGTGATGGACGTGGCCCGGCACGCGGGGAGCATGCAGGAGCGGCTGGACCGTGCACAGGCGGGGATGCCGGCGGAGATGCTAACGGCGATTTCGGATGAAGAGGAACCGGCGCGGCCGGCCCAGTAGAGCGTCTGTTTGGGACCAGCCTGCCTTGGCTATTGACTCTAACGTATAATGTAAAGGAAGGAGTTTAGCTTATGGCACTGTCACAGTCCGCCCTCGAACAGCTTAGAGGCAGGCCCATTGGCCGGGTTCTGGTCAAAATGGGCAAGCTGACACGTGATAAGGTACACGAGGCTCTGGAGATACAGAAGAAGAAGCCGGGCCGAATCGGGCAAATCCTGATAGATTTGAAATATATTACCGCGGATGATCTGCGGGAGGGTTTGGCGGCCCAGCGGGGGATGCGCTCGGTGGACCTGCTTGATTTGGAGGTGGACGCCGAGGCCTTGAAGCTGATACCGGCGGAGATGGCCAACACCTACAAGGTTTTCCCGGTCAGTTACCTCAAAGAAGACAACCTGCTGACGGTGGCGGTGACCGACCCAGACGACTTCCAGGCAACGGACTCACTGAAGACACTGATGGGCTTCAACATCGAAACAGTGTTGGCGGAGGAGGGGCCCCTGGAAAAGATGTTGTCCAAACATTACCACCAGGCAGAGGAGTCGGTAGGCGAGTTGATCCAGGAGATCAGCAGTTTAGGTGAGCTGAGCGAATTCGCGGATCGCGGGGAAAGCATCGACCTGGACCAACTGGTGCAGATGGCCGAGTCGAACCCGATCAAGAAGCTGGTGAATATGGTGCTGATGCAGGCGATTCGGGAAAAAGCTTCGGACATCCACTTTGAGCCGTTCGAGAACGAGTACAAGATGCGTTACCGCATTGATAACGTGCTGTACGAGCTCGTTCCGCCGCCGCGGCACATTGCTATGGCAATCTCCTCGCGTATTAAGGTGATGGCCAAGTTGAACATTGCCGAACGGCGGATGCCTCAAGACGGGCGAATAGCCCTGAGCGTGGGCAACAGGCCGGTGGACTTGCGGGTGTCGGTGCTGCCAACCATGTTCGGCGAAAGCGTGGTCATGCGGGTGCTGGACCGCGGTAATCTGGCCCTGGACCTGGAAAGACTGGGGATGCGGGATGACGTCCTGCACGTATTCCGGCAACTGACCCAGCGACCGAATGGGATTATCGTGGTGACCGGTCCGACGGGCTGCGGCAAGACGACGACACTGTATGCGGCTCTTTCGGAGCTGAACAACGTGGGGGTGAAAATTATCACCACGGAAAACCCGGTGGAATACGATATCGACGGCTTAATCCAGGTGAACATCAAGCCGGAGATAGGTCTGACGTTCGATCGTTGTCTGCGCCACATTCTCCGGCAAGACCCGGATATCATTCTGGTGGGGGAGATTCGCGACTTAGTAACAGCAGAGATGGCTGTGCAGGCTTCTCTGACGGGTCACATCGTATTTACGACCGTTCACACCACGGATTCGCCCAGCACCATTGCCCGTCTGCTGGATTTGGGACTGAAATCGTACCTGATCGCCGCGACCATGGAAGGTGTAATCAGCCAACGTTTGATCCGAAAGATATGCCCCAAATGCAAGGAAGAATTCACTCCCACCGAAGAGATGCTCATGGAACTGGACCTCAGTCCTGAGGACATAGAGGGCAGGACTTTTTACCGGGGACGCGGTTGTGATAATTGCATGAACAGCGGGTACCGGGGGCGAATGGCAATTTTCGAGATAATGCTGCTCAATGACGATCTGCGGGACCTGGTCATTAAGATGGTCTCAACGAATGTACTGCGCAGCGAAGCCCGGAAGATGGGTATGCGAACGCTGCGAGAAAGCGGGTTACTGAGTATCTATGACGGAGTGACGACCATCGACGAGGTGGTCCGAGCAACGGTGATGGAGAATTAGCTAATGATTGATAACCAACAGTCATTATTGAGTCCTCATCCGGCAGGAGGTTGTTATGCCTACTTACAAATATGAATCGATGAATGCCAGCGGTCAGGAAGTCAAGGGGGAAGTCCAGGCGACTTCGGGCGAGGAAGCAATCAGCAAGGTGCGCAACATGGGCCTGTTCCTGACCAAAGAACCGCAGCAGGTTTCGGCGAGGAAAGTGGAGGCTGTGGCTGGGGTGCCTGCCAAGAAGGTTTCGACTCCCATGGGTCGAGTCTCACAGAAGCGACTGACGCAGTTCACGCGGCAATTGTCAACTTTGATCGATGCCGGTTTGCCGATTCTGCGATGTCTGACTATTCTGGAACAGCAGCAAAAGCCGGGGATTCTCCGGGTGACCCTGCGAGGGACGCGTGAAGACGTGGAAGGGGGTGCAAGCTTGTCCGAAGCGATGGGTCGGCATCCGAAAGCTTTCGACCGTTTGTACGTGAACATGGTAGCGGCTGGGGAGACCGGTGGGGTGCTGGACACGATTCTCTCACGTCTGGCAGATTTTCTCGAAAAAGCCCAGTGGCTCCGTCGGCGGGTAATCGGGGCGATGATCTACCCCATAGCGGTGATTACGGTGGCGGCGTTGATCGTTACCGGGATCATGGTTTGGGTGATCCCGAAGTTTGAGGCGATTTTCGAGGGTATGGGAACGGATATGCCGAAGATCACGCAGATACTTCTGGGCATGTCCAACTGGTTCGCGGGGGGCGGTTGGCTGGTGGTACTGTTTGCGCCCTTGGGGGTTTTTATTCTTTCGCGGATTTTGCGTTTGAGCCGGGGCGGGCGAATGCTGACCGACAAAATAAAGCTGCGGATTCCGCTGATAGGTAAAATTCTGTCCAAGACAGCCGTAGCCCGTTTCACCAGGACCCTGGGAACGCTGATCGAGGCTGGGGTTCCGATCCTGGAGGCTTTGAACATCACCCGCAACACGTCGGGCAACGAAGTCTTCGCCCGGGCCATAGGTGAAGTGCACGACTCTGTGCGTGAGGGTGAGACCTTTGCCGATCCTTTGCGTAATTCGAAGGTCTGCGATCCGATCGTGGTCAACATGGTGGACGTGGGGGAAGAAACGGGGGATCTGGATAAGATGCTGCTGAAAGTGGCGGACAATTACGACGAAGAGGTTGACGCGACGGTGGCAGCTCTGGTTTCGGTAATGGAGCCGGTTATGGTGATAGTGCTGGGGGTGATTGTGGGTTTCATCGTCCTGGGCATCTTTATGCCGATGCCGGCGATGATTGAAGGTGCCACTGCCACGGCTGGTGGTAGATAGCGGCCAAGAGTTTTTGGGGCATGGGAAGGGTAGCAATGTCCGGAAAAGGCCGACAAGCTTGGGGCCGAAACTGCAAGGAGCCTCTTGCGGCCGAGAAGCCCCAGCCAAAGGGTCTGGCTCTGCTGGGGCTGATGGGATGGCTGGGCTTTTTGGTTATTCTGCTGGTGGGGGTAGTGGCAGCGGCGAGCTGGGCGAGGCAGTCGGGCCGGCAGAAGCTGAGCCGCCAATGTCTAAAGACCCTGGCCGAGGCATTGATTGCCTACAGGCAGGCGGAGGGAGGATTTCCGCCCACGGTTTCCTGCAACGCCGAGCTCGTGAAATACTTGAAGTCGGTTGGGTCGGCCAAGGAGTGCCTGGAGGGGATGGGAGAGCATGTTTTTGGTACTACGAGTACGGGCAGGGAGATATTGGACGGTTGGGGCAGGCCTTTGCGATATGTTTTTGACGGTGGCCCGGGGCAAAGGCCCGAATTGAAATCGCAGGGCCCAGACCCGGATGATCCTGCAGACGACATCTATGCCGAGGGGCTGCAGGCGGTTTTTATAGGGGACTCGGCTAAAGGGGCAGTGCAGTGAGTTTTTTTGAGGTTCTTTCAGGAAAGGATGAGACTATGTTTGCTGGACAAAATCAAAAAGCGTTCACACTGATTGAGTTGCTGGTGGTGGTGGCGATTATCGCCCTGCTGGTGTCGATTATGGTTCCTGCGGTGCAGAGTGCCATGAACACTGCCAAGGACGGGGTAGTCGGAACCCAATTGCATAACATCGAAATCGGCCTGGAAATGTTCAAGCATGATAAAGTGGCAGGTGGTGGCTATTACGCGGAGAGCAACATTGACGGGGACAC
>DAOVKO010000222.1 GCA_030631725.1 Actinomycetes bacterium
ATAGAAGCCCTGGGAGTAGATGAAGACGAAGTGGTCGGCGAAGCTACCCTGACCGGTGATCTGGGAGCGGAGTCGATCGACTTTTTAGATGTGGTATTCCGTCTGGAAAAGGCTTTCAACATTAAGGTTCCTCGAGGCGAGCTTTTTCCGGAGAACATTTTGAATAATCCGAAATTCGTCAACGGCAAGAAACTTACGGCTGCCGGGCTGGCCGAGCTTCGTAAGCGGATGTCGCATGCGGATTTGACCGGTTTCGAAGACGACCCGCAAGTGGACCGCATCGCCGAGCTATTCACGGTTGACGCAATCGTGCGCTACGTGGAAGGGAAAGTGGGAGTGGGATAACAACGGCCGGGCCTCTGCAGAAGCGGGCGAGCGAGAAACTTGGGACAGTATCTGTCAAGACATGTCAAGAAAGAATAGTTCGGACAGAAACAATCAATGCGCTGGATCTGGATAGATCGTTTCGTCAAGTTCGAGTCGGGTAAGACAGCTCAAGCGGTCAAGAATATTTCCCTATCTGAGGAACACCTTCACGACCACTTCCCAGGCTATCCGGTGATGCCGGCGGCGTTAATAATAGAGGGGATGGCCCAGACAGCGGGGATTCTGATTTGCGAAGCCGGCGGCTTCAAGGAAAAGGTGATTCTGGCGAAGATTACCAAGGCTGTTTTTGACGGCTTGGCCGTTCCTGGAGACACGCTGCTATTCACGGCTAACATAGAGCAGATTAATGAGCAGTTTGCGGTGGCGGCAGGTGAGGTTTCGGCCAGCAGTCCAAGCGTTGACAGGGAGAAAGGCGAGAGTAAACATCTGGCAACGATAGAGTTAATTTTCAGCCATCTGGACCAGAACCTTGCGGGGAAGAAATTTCCGGAGAGGCAATTCGTTCTAACAGATATCTTCGAGACTTTATTACGTAACATATTGCCGGCAGACGGGAAGAGAACCGGGGATAAAACCAACGAGTAAGTATGTCTCAACGGCGCGTAGTGATAACCGGCTTGGGAGTGGTAAGCCCTATAGGGATGGGCTGGCAGGAGTTCTGGGAGGGCTTGTGCACACAGCGGCAAGGGGTGCGGAGAATAGAAGCTTTCGATGCGAGCGAATTTGGATGCCAGATAGCTGGGCAAGTCAACAAGTTCAAGATCAATCAATACATTCCACGGGGCTATCGGAAAGCGGCGAAATTAATGGCCCCGGATATTGCCATGGCCGTGGCCGGGGCCGATTTGGCTGTTCGAGACGCGGGTCTGGTAACCAAAGGAATCGATCCGGAAAATCCTCAAGTAGACCCGGTCCGACTTGGGGCCAATCTGGGGGCAGGACTCATCGCCGTTGATCTGAACGAGTTGGCAGTGGCGGTGCAAGAATCGGTAGACGAGAATAACCGGTTCAGCTATCACCTCTGGGGCAAACGGGGCATGGCCCAGTTGACGCCTCTTTGGCTGTTAAAATTCCTGCCTAATATGCTGGCCTGCCATATCGGCATCATTCACGACGCTCAGGGGCCATCAAACACAATACTCTGCGGTGAGATTTCGACGCACCAGGCAGTGTCAGAAGCGTATCACACCGTGGCCAGCGGAAGGGTCGATATTTGTATCACGGGGGGGGGCAGGAGCAGAGTAAGTCCGCTGGGGGTTTTACGTCTGGAACTTCTGAACAGACTCAATACCACCAATAATGGTAAGCCAGAAGAGGCTGTTCGTCCGTTCGACAAAGACCGAGCAGGTTGTGTGCCGGGCGAGGGCGCGGGGATCTTTATCATGGAGGATTTACAACATGCTCAGGGCAGAGGAGCAAAGATCTATGCGGAACTAGCTGGTAGCGCTTCTACACGGCAGAGCAGTAGTGTTCATCAAATACCTCCGTCTGCGGAAGGAATCGCCCGGACCATAGGTCAAGCTCTGGATAAGTCCGGGTGCCGGGCCGAGGATGTTGAGTTGGTGATTCCCCACGGCGTGGGCGGATTGAAAGAAGACCTGGCAGAAGCCCAAGGCATCAGGATGGGACTGGGTGAGGTAAAAGCCAAAAGCGTACCAACACTACCGATCCAGGGAGGAGTGGGTAACAGCACCGCAGGCTCAGGGGGGTTGGATCTAGCAGCGGCAACATTGGCGATATCTGAGGGCACGATCCCGGCGGCTGTGAACTGTAAGCATCCGTGCCCCGAATGCGGGTTGAATATCGTGCAAAACAACAGGAACGGAGTGGACCCCAAGGTTGTCCTGGTGGTAGGCTACAGTATAGGCGGGCAGAGCGCAGCGCTGGTAATTAAACGCTTCGCAGAGTAGCGATTCGATGAGGAATCAATGTCCAGACGGCGAGTAGTAATAACAGGTATGGGTTGCGTGACTCCTTTGGGTAACGACGTGGAGACATTCTGGGCAAATGTGCTGGCAGGCAAATCAGGGATAGCACCGATAACCAGCTTCGATGCCCAGACGTTCGCCACGAACTTTGCAGCGGAGGTGAAGAACTTTGATCTGGGTGAGTATTTGGAGGATCGAAGTGATCTGGAGTACGCCCCGCCTAACTGCCAATTCGCGGTTACGTCAGGGCTGCAGGCCTGGAAGCAATCGGGGTTAGATAACTGGAGTGAGCTGGATCGGAACCGTGTAGGCGTATACCTCGGGGCCGGTGAGGGGCCCCTAGACTTCGACGTGTTCATAAACGCGATCAGCGAGTCCTATCAAGAGGACCAGCGAGAACTGGATACCAGCATTTGGTACCGTAGGGCCTCGCAGGGTTTGCATGGGCTGCGCGAACAGGAGCAAGAGCCGAACTCGGTAGGCAACCACGTGGCCTGCGTGCTAGGCGCGGGCGGGCCGGTGTTCAACTGTCTGACGGCTTGTGCGGCATCGACGCAGGCAATCGGACAAGCCACGGAGATGGTTCGTTGCGGAGAAGCTGAAATCATGGTAGCCGGGGGGGCCCATTCGATGATTCACCTGTTCGGGATAACAGGCTTTATCCGTCTGACGGCCCTGTCGACTCGCAACAATGAACCTGCGCGGGCCTCGCGTCCTTTTGACCTGGAACGAGACGGTTTTGTGGTGGGCGAAGGGGCCGGTATGGTGGTATTGGAAGAACTGGAGTCGGCCCGGGCACGAGGGGCGGAAATCCTGGCTGAAGTAGTCGGCTATGGCAGCTCGGCGGACGCCTTCCGGATCACCGATACCCATCCGGAAGGCCGGGGAGCGGCAATTTGCATGGAGATGGCCTTTGCGGACGCGGGGGTAAGACCGGAAGAAATCGACTACATTAGCGCCCACGGGACGGGGACGCAGGAAAATGACGGCACGGAAACATTGGCGGTCAAAGTGGTTTTCGGAGAGGCGGCGTATAAGGTGCCCATGAGCTCCATAAAGAGTATGACCGGACACCTTATCGGGGCGGCGGGGGCAGTCGAA
>DAOVKO010000152.1 GCA_030631725.1 Actinomycetes bacterium
GAGTGGCACGGACACAACGACTTCCACAAGGTGCACGTGAACGCTGCGACGGCCTGGCTGTACGGCTGCGATGCGTCCAACACTTCGATTTTCGGCTTCGGCGAGCGGACGGGGAACCCGCCGCTGGAAGGAGCCGTCATGGAGTATATCGGCCTGAAGGGTGATTTGTGCGGTGTGGATACGACGGCTATTACCGAACTGGCTGATTATTTGCGTTCGATAGGCTTGCCTATTCCGGACAACTATCCGTTTGTGGGCAAGGCCTTCAATACCACGCGGGCGGGCATCCACGCTGGGGGGCTCCGACAGGACGAGAGAATCTACAACATTTTTGACACGACCAAGCTTCTGGGCCGGCCGCCTAAAGTGGCCATCACGGACAAGAGCGGTACGGACGGAGTGGTGGTGTGGATAAACGAATTCTTCGGCCTGGAAGGCAAGGAGCGTATCAACAAGATCAAGATCCACAAGCTGGCCCGCTGGGTTATGGATCAATACGAAGTGCACGGCCGACTCACGGCCATCAGTAACCAAGAGCTCGAAGCCAAGGTCAAGGAACTCTTGCCCAAATACTGGAAGAAGTATAAGGCTAAGGACGCGGGGTAGAGACTTGGGCTGAAGGTTAGGGGTGTGGGGGGGGTGGCTTTCATCCGAAAAACAGATAGGCAGGATCCGTGCAATTTGGGGGGCACAATGCTATAATCGTAAGCGGGTTGGAGCTGTTTTTGAGGCTGAGAGCAAATGAAGCTTCGCATAGTTTTGAACATCGTGCTTTCGATAATGCTGCTGGCTGGGGCGGTGCTCGCAGGGAAGTGGTTGATCGCCAAGCGTCGGCAGCCGGCCCAGCGAGTGCCCCACAAGGTCGTCCCCAGGGTGGTGGCCCCGCCGATGGCGCCGCGGCTGAATCAGCGAGTAGAGATTATCGGTTACGGTTCAGCCCGGCCAAAGATTCAACTGAGAATTACGCCGCAGGTTACAGGTATTATTGTCGAAAAAGCCCCCAATTTTCTGTCCGGCAAGTACGTCAGCGAAGGCCAGGTGCTCTGTCGCATCGAAGAGACAGACTACAAGTTGGCTGTGGAACGGGTGGAAAAGAGCATCGAACTGCTCAAGGCCCAGCTGGAGCGTTTGAATCAGGAGGAAAAGAACCTCGAGGAGTCCCGGCAAATCGAGACCGAACGGCGTGAACTGGCCCGGAGCCAAGTGGCAAAGGTTAGCAGGCTAGTGGAGCGCAACGCAGCCAGCGACAACGAACTGGATTTAGCTAGACAAGAGCTACTAAGCCAAGAAGTACGGTTACAAGATATCGTTAATAAGTTGGCTTTAATTGGGCCGGATCGAGCCAAGCTGGAAGCGGAGATTGCTTCGAAGAAGGTGGAGCTTAAACAGGCTCAAACGAACTTAGCCCGCTGCATTCTGAAGAGTCCGGTCGCTGGGCGGGTACTGAGTTGCAATATCGAAGTCGGCGAGCAGGTTCAAACCGGGGCCAACTGCGGAGAAATCTACGGCACGGATATCATGGAAGTGCCTGTCTCGATTGCCTACACCGACTTGGAGTGGATGGATAAGGAACTGCTGGAGCTCAGCAAGGAAGTGGCTGAGACCGAGTCAGGTGAACATATAGAAGCTATCATCGAATGGCAGCGGCCGGGCAACGGCCAAACGGTGAGTTGGCGTGGGCGGATCGATCGAATCGAAGCCGGGCTCGAGGCCGAGACGCGCATGGCCAGCCTGGTGGTCCAGGTGAAAAATCCAAGGCCAAATGAAATCACTGGCGGAACTGCGTATAATGAGCTCAGAGCAAACAAAGATAAGTCGATGCTCGAAATAAACATGTTTTGTAAGGTTACGGTTCTGGGGAAGAAGCTGCCTGAGGTGTATATCCTGCCGCGGCAGGCGGTTCTGCCGGACGGCAGCGTGTATATGGTGGTTGATGGGCGACTGGCCAAAGAGCCGGTCGAGGTGGGTCGGTTTGCCGGCGAAGAGGCCATGATTCTGCCGGGGGCGGGCATCAATCGAGGGGATAGGGTAGTGATAAACACGATTGCCAAGCCGGTCATCGGTATGACTGTCGAAGCTGTTGACTCAATAACCTCCAATCCAAATGCTGCGTCTGGGAATAGCACGACAGAGAAGGTTTCCAGGCCAAAACCCGCTGCCCAGGTCCAACCGTAGGAAAACACAGATGAGCGTGATCCAGCGAATGGTGCGCAATCCCGTGGCCAGCAATATGCTGATGATCCTGATCCTCGGCGGCGGACTGGCAGCAGGCTTTTTGCTTCCGCGGGAAATATTTCCGGAATTCAGCATAAATATGGTTACGGTTTCCCTAGCGTATCCGGGAGCGAGTCCGGATGATATCGAACAGAGCATCTGTTTAAAGATCGAAGATCGTCTGGCGGGAATGGAAGGGGTCAAAGAACTCAGCTCTCAGAGCCGAGAGGGGATGGGCACGGTTGTCCTGGAACTACAGAGCGAAGCCGACGTGCGCAAGGTGCTGGATGACGTTAAAAGCGAAGTGGAGAAGATCGATTTTCCGGAAGATGCTGAAGATCCGTCAGTGGTAGAGTTGACCGGGCGGCGACACGTGATCCACGTGGCAGTGGCAGGAAATGCTGAAGAAAGAACTCTCAAAGAACTCGCTCAAGAAATCCGGGATGAGATCAACGATTTGCCGGAAATTTCGCAGGTGATTGTCTCAGGAGTGCGGGACTTCGAAATTACGGTGGAGGTTTCGGAGGAGGCTCTGCGCAGGCACGGGCTTACTTTGGGTAAAGTGTCCCAGGCGGTGGCGGAGAGCAGCTTCGATTTGCCGGCGGGGAGCGTCAAGACCAGCGGGGGCGAGCTGAGCATTCGAGTGGTGGGGCAGAAGGATACAGCCCAAGAGTATGAGAATATCGTAGTGCTGAGCAAGCCGGACGGTACAGTGGTGCGTCTGTCGGATGTGGCTACAGTGCGCGAGGGCTTTGAGGATGTGGACGTGGGGGGGCAATTCAACGGTCAGCCCGCGGCCCTGGTGAGCGTTTATAAAACCGCAGACGAAGATAGCATTAAGATTGCTAAGGCGGTGCGCGAATACGTGGATCGCAAGAAAGCGGAAATGCCCGAGGGGATTACGCTGCAGACCTGGTCGGATATGTCCAAGTTCATCCTGGATCGCTTGAATATGCTGAAGGGTAACGGGATCAAGGGTCTGATGCTGGTGTTCGTGATTCTGTGGATATTTTTGGGGATGAGGCTGTCTTTTTGGATTGCCCTGGGGATTCCGGTTTCGATCTTAGGAACGCTGTTGGTGATGAATCTGGCGGGGCAGAGCTTGAACATGATGAACATGTTCGCATTGATCATGACTTTGGGTTTGATCGTGGACGATGCGATTGTAGTGGGAGAGAACGTCTATAGAAAGATCGAGTTTGGTGAGCATCCGATGGCAGCAGCAGTAACAGGGACCCGTAGTGTGCTAATGCCGGTGGTAGCGGCGGTGACGACGACGTGGGTGGCCTTTCTGCCGTTGATGTTTATTCCAGGGTTGATGGGGACGTTCATCGAGATTATTCCGGTGACGGTTATTGTGGCGTTAGCGTTTTCGCTGGTAGAATGCATTTTGATTCTGCCGCCTCACTTGGCTCACAGCCTACGGAGATTACCGGGGCTTGATGAGACAAATATCAATTTTGTCAAGCAGTTTGCCAGGGGCATACGCAGGCGGATAGATACTGGGGTGCGTTGGTTTATCGAAGTACCGTTTACGAGAATCTTTCGGCTGGCGACCGGGAATCGTTATGCGACTCTGGCTGTAGCTGCGGGGGTATTGGTGATAATGGCAGGAGCGATGCTGGGAGGGCACATACAGGTAATCGGATTTCCTAAGTTCGATAGCGATACACTGCGGGCTCAGGTAACGCTGCAGAGCGGCACACCGTTCGAACGGACTTCAGAAGTGGCTCGGCAGCTGACTATGGCAGTTCTAAAGATCAACGAAACCCTCAAAGACCAGGAAGGTGGCCGGGTGATTCGACACGCCTACGCCCTGCTGGGCCAAATGACCGGGTCAGGCGGCCAGGAAGGGGTAACAAGCGAGGGCGGGGGCCATGTGTGCGAGGTAATCGTAGAACTGGCCCCGGCTGAACGGCGAACCAATGGGGTGACCAGCGAACAGATTACTCAACTATGGCGGAAGAATACCGGATACATCCCCGATGCCCTCAGTGTGGAGTTTGGGACTTTTCACGGCGGACCTGGGGGCAAGGCTCTGGAATTTAGAATGCTGGGGCCTAGCACTGATTATGTCAAACCGGCAGCAGAACTTCTCAAGTCCCGGTTGGGCAAGTTCAAGGGGGTAAGCGATATCCGTGACGACGCCTTGCCGGGTAAGATGGAGATGAAAATTAGACTAAAGATGGGGGCAGAGAATCTGGGGATTCAACTGAAGACCCTGGCCTGGCAGCTTCGCGATGCCTTCTATGGCAATGAGAGCTTGAAGATTCAGCGAGGACGCGATGAGATCAAGGTTATGGTGCGCTATCCGGAGCGGGAACGGCGGAGCCTTGGCGACGTGGAGAATATGCGGGTACGGACGGCGACGGGAGCGGAAGTGCCGTTTGCAGAGGTGGCGGAGGTGGAAATGAAGCGGGGATATACCACTCTGCGGCGGATAGAACGAAACAATGTGATCAATGTCTCGGCTGACGTGGACGAGCAAGTGGCCAATGCGGAACAGATTCTCCAGGAGCTGAATCGCGAGGGTGGGCTCTTTGCTGAGCTGCGAGCGAAGTTCCCGAAGCTAAAAATCGATCTGTGGGGGCAGAGGCAACAGATTTTCGAGTCGCTCAGCGCCCTGTTTATCTGGTTTCCGATGGCTCTGCTGGGGATTTATACGATATTGGCGGCTCTGTTCCGCAGCTACCTTCAGCCGCTGATCATTATGGTGGCTATTCCCTTTGGACTGGTGGGAGCGGTGGTGGGGCACTGGATTGTGGGGTTTGAGGTTACGCTGCTGAGCATGTTCGGGATGGTGGCATTGGCGGGGATTGTGGTCAACGACTCGCTGGTACTGGTAGCTTTGGTGAACCGGCGGGTGCGGGCCGGCGGAGGAGTTTATCAATCGGTGGAGGAAGGGGCCAGGATAAGATTTCGGCCGATTATTTTGACGACGTTGACCACGGTGGCGGGTATTACGCCGCTGCTGTTCGAGCGGTCGCTCCAGGCCCAGGTTCTAAAACCCATGGCGGTGTCGATTGTCTTTGGGTTGACGTTCGCTACGATGCTGACCTTGCTGGTGGTGCCCAGCCTGTAC
>DAOVKO010000207.1 GCA_030631725.1 Actinomycetes bacterium
AACTCCCGCCCTGTCTTTTCCAGGGCATTCTCCTGGGCGGTGGTTTGGCCGGGCTTGGGCACTTTGGCCTGACAATACTGCTCGATCATGTTGGTGGTCCTGCTGAGCAGGTTGCCTAGATCATTGGCCAACTCTGTATTATAGCGTCTGAGGAACGATTCATCCGAAAAATCTCCATCCCGCCCGAAAGGTACCTCTCGGAGGAGGAAATATCGAAAGGCATCCGGGCCGTAGGTATCCAGGTATTCGGCGGGGTCAACAAAGTTGCCCAGTGATTTGCTCATTTTCTTGCCGTCGTGCGTCCACCAGCCGTGGGCAAATACACAGCGTGGCAGCTCGACGTCCAGGGCCATGAGCAAACAGGGCCAAATTACGGCGTGGAACCAGAGGATATCTTTGCCGATGAACTGAACGTCAGCCGGCCAATACCGCCATTGCTCCTGCTGATCCGTGTAATTCAAAGCCGTGATATAATTGCACAAGGCGTCCACCCAGACATAAATGGTATGGCCAGGATCGTTGGGCATCTTTACGCCCCACTCCAGGCTGGGTCTGGAAATGGCCAAGTCCCGCAGACCTTCCTTTACCCGGGAATAGACCTCGTTGAAACGGGCCTGGGGCTTGACGAAATCCCTGTGCTCATCCAGATAAGTCAATAATCGATCCTGATATCGGCTCAAACGGAAGAAGTAGTTATCCTCCTTCACTCGCTGAAGCGGCTTGCCCGAAACCGCACACTTGTAGTCATTCTCCGCGGCTTCGTTCTCGCTGACAAATTGCTCCTGGGTAACCGAGTACCAGCCTTCGTAATGGCCCAAGTAGATTTCGTCGCGTTCGATCAGCTTGGCCATAATGGCCGTCATTTGCTTTTCGTGGCGAGGTTGTGAGGTCCTGATAAAATCATCGTTGCTTATTTGAAGTTTCTCCCACAAGCCGCGATAGACCTCGACGACGCGATCAGCCAACTCGATGGGCTGGAGATTTTGCTGTTGGGCGGCCTGGGCGATCTTTTGGCCGTGCTCGTCGGTTCCGGTAAGAAAGTGGACATCCCTGCCGCAGGCCCGCTGATAGCGAGCCAAGACGTCGGCGGCTATGGTAGTGTAGGCGTGGCCAATGTGTGGAACGTCGTTGACGTAATAAATCGGGGTGGTGATATAGAATGTTTCAGCCACGATGGTACTCCAGATGTTCCTGCAAGAATCCGGCCTGCGGGTCGGCACGGGCGCGGCCCGGTCGATACGAAGCCGTCAGCCCTGGGGACGGCTAGGATTACGTCGCTTGTTGCGGCGACGCTTCCTGGGTCCGCCGGACTTAGCGTCAGAATCCGACTCTCCCTGCTGGGAGGGTCGTGCTGTATTGGACGAATTTTCCTTGGCGGCCGGCTGGGTCTTGGGCTGGGCGGACGAGTCCGGTTCGTTCGAAACCACGGTTATCTCCGAGAGCGGGAAAGCTACTCTCCTGGCGTCGGCCAAACGGACCATTACCAACTGGGTAAGTATCTGGCGATCGACGACCAGGCCCTGTCCTTCGGGGGTTTCTACCAGAGTGTTGCGGGGGGGCAATTTCTTGCGCAGCTCGTCGTAGGTGCGATGCTCATAGCGCAGGCAACACATCAATCGTCCACAGCGTCCGGAGATTTTGGCTGGGTCCAGCGTAGCCTTCTGTACCTTAGCCATTCGCATATTAACCGGTGCCAAGTGTTTGAGAAAAGCACGGCAACAACACTCCCGGCCACATCGCTCGTAGTCGGCCAAGAGCCTGGCTTCGTCACGGGCTCCGACTTGGCGCATCTCGATTCGGGTCTGGTATTCCTTGGCCAGCCTGCGGACTAGCTTGCGGAAGTCCACGCGTTTTTCGCTCTTGAAATGGAAAATGATGCGATCACCTCCGAAAAGGTGCTCGACATCCACGAGCTTCATGTTCAGTCGCATCTCATCGATGAGTTTCCGGCAGAACTCGAGCTTCTGTGCGGCATTGCGGTCTAGATGCCCCTGGTCGATGAGATCCTGCTCGCTGGCCTGACGGACTATGCGCCCCTGCCGGGAAACGTCGTAGTCTTGGCCCTCTTGGCCGAGGTACTGCTGCCATTTTTGTCGGGAAATCCCCCGGTCACCACATCCCTCGCAGTAACCGAGAACGATTCGTCCTATCTCGATGCCGCGCTCGGTTCGCACGATCACCTTGGTGCCGACAGGGAATACGCCATTGTCTGGCCGACGGAATTCGCCCAGCAGATTCATT
Source organism: Actinomycetes bacterium (assembly GCA_030631725.1). Classification (GTDB taxonomy): domain Bacteria; phylum Planctomycetota; class Phycisphaerae; order JAACET01; family JAACET01; genus JAACET01. The sequence continues at coordinate 2,242 of DAOVKO010000207.1, forward strand.
CGGCCATAACATACCAGTGCCGTTCGCTCTTGGTCATCCTCACTGGGCTGGGTCTGTTCTGACGGTTGCTGGTCCATCTGCTGCGGAGTCCCGCTAGCGGGACCGTCTTGCTCTGGGGAGCTTTGGGGGCTGGAATTATCCTCAGGAGCAGGATCTGCAGGCGGGGCGGGATGGCTATCATCAGGCTCGGGGGCCGTAAGTTCTTCGTTATCCATGAATTACGCTCTATAAGTTATCTTGGCCTGACAATCTAGGCCACAAGTGTTTTGCAGCTGATTACAGCCAAGTCGCCAAATAAATCCTCGAACACCAGATTAGCATTTACGTTCTTGCTTATCAAGTATTCTGCCCGCCCGACCAGGGCAACGGCCCGGCTGGCTTGGAGCAGCGACAGAGCTTTGGCGGCCTGCTTGAGAGCCGATTCCTGGTCGGAGTTTATCCACTCGGCAGGCGCGGCCCCGCTGGCGGAGAGCATTAGGTCTCGATAAAAGTTGGAAACTACGGCGAGCAGAAAACCGTACATCCGCTGCTTGGCGACCGTGTCGGAAACGGCGCTGCCCTGCTTGCGGGCCTGGGCGGAATAGGACTTGGCCAAGTCGATGCATAGCTCGGCCAATTCGACTGCGTCCTGATCGGTCAGTCTGGCCAAACGTTCGACCAGGGCAATTTTGGCCTGGTACCAGTCCTGCTCGGCAAGCCAAAGGGCCCGGCCCAGGCTCCCGTCGGCAAAACGCGACCAGAAACCACTTTGAGGCTGCTTGCAGCCGGACTGCGTGAGCCTTTCCAACAGGAAATCCCGCCCCAGAGGAGCGAACATCACCATCTGGCTGCGGCTGAGTACGGTCGGTAGCAGACCCTCGAGGCGATCAGCCAAGAGGATCAGCACCGTACCATCGGGCGGCTCTTCCAGAGTTTTGAGCAGAGCGTTCTGGGCGTGCACGTTAGCTAAGTGTATTTCCCGGACCACGAAGACCTTGCCCCGGCCATAGGCGCTGGTCAGTTGGGCTGGCTTATTGAGCTTTTCTCGAATGACATCGATGGCCAAGGCCGTGGCCTTATGAGCTTTGGTCCTGCCCGAGCCGTTGTCGTTTTGCTCCGGCCGCAATTCCCGGATCTGCTCACGATAAACTATCGTGTAGTCGGGGTGCACGTCGGCTTGAACAGCCCGACAACTATCACAGCTATCGCAGCAATCAAAAACATCTTGGCCATCCCGCTGGCGCTTTTGCCGGTTTGCACAAAGAAGAATCTTTGCGAACTCGCGGGCGCAAAGCTCCTTTCCCACGCCGGCTGGGCCGTGAAAAATATAGCCGTGGGGAACGCGCTGGCTTCTCAGGGCTTGCTGAAGTCGATCCAGGGCTTGGTCTTGGCCAATTACAGAAACAATCGACATGTCTACACCAAACTTATTATACGCCCAGAACTTGGCGGATGGCTTGCTGGGTCTGCTCGATAGTCCCTGCGGCGTCGACGATAGTTACTTCAGGGCGAACGTCGGCCAGCGACAAATAGCCCGCCCGGACGGCCTGATGGAAGGCCAAAGGCTTGGACTCCATGCGGTCGGGTGCTTGGCCCAGCCGGTCAAGGCCTGCCTGAGCATCGACATCCAGGATAATGGCCTGGTCAGCCCAGGGCAGCCCCATAGCCTCGCTGAGCTG
>DAOVKO010000090.1 GCA_030631725.1 Actinomycetes bacterium
ATCGAAGAATTCGTCCGCAACCTCAGACAAGAATAACAGAAAAGAGCCCGGCCCTCTTTTTCTTTGAAAAAGCGGTGGAATATATTTCTGCCCCTGCTATACTACTTGTTTAGCTTTCCGCACTTGGAATCCGGCTTATCGGTTTGCCAGTGCTGTTTATTGGTCCTCTGTGCTCGAGATTATAAGGATCTGCCGGGGTAACGTGAGCCTCAGCGGTCCTGTTTCGAGCTGTTTTCGGTTTCGAATCTATCACGAGTGAATGAGACGATTTCATGGTTGACAAGAACATTATGCGACAATTTGAGGTCTCTGACGAGCAAATCGACCGCGTCCTCACCGAGGCCCTCGGGCCTGAGATCCTCCAGGGAAACATGGACGCCGTAGTTGACGACGCCATCAAAAACTTCTCACCCGGCAGTGTACTGACCGGAACCATCATCGGGCGTGCCGGTGACGATGTAGTCATTGAGGTGGGCTTGAAGTCCGAGGGTCTGGTTTCCATTTCCGAGTTCGACGATCCCGAAGAGGCTACCACCGGCCGAAAGGTCGAAGTTATTCTGGAGGCCGTCGAATCCGACACCGGCCAGGTAGTCCTCTCCAAGCGCAAGGCTGATCGGCTCCGCGGTTGGGAAAAGTTGGTCAATAGTTGCAGTGAGGGTGACATGGTTACTGGCAGGGTCATGCGCAAGATAAAGGGCGGCCTGCTGGTCGACGTGGGGGTTCCCGTATTCTTGCCCGCCAGCCAGGTCGACATTCGCCGACCCAGTGACATCGGTAGCTTTATCGGCAAGGAGATTACCGCCAATATCCTCAAGATAGACACCGAACGTCGAAACATTGTCATCTCTCGACGCCGCTATCTCGAGGACCAGCGCTGCGTTGCCAAGGAGAAGCTCTTTAAGGAGATCCAGCCCGGCCAAATCCGCAAAGGCGTGGTCAAGAACATCGCCGACTTTGGAGCTTTCGTGGACCTCGGTGGTGTCGACGGGCTCCTCCACATCACCGACATGAGTTGGGGAAGGATTGGCCATCCTTCCGATATGCTCAGAATCGACGAGGAGATCGAGGTCATGGTCCTCTCCGTGGACCTCGAAAGGGAGAAAATTGGTCTGGGCCTAAAGCAGAAGAGCGATAGTCCCTGGTCCCAGGTCTTGACCAAGTATCCTGCCGGGACACGTACCCGCGGAACGGTGGTCAACATCATGAGCTACGGCGTGTTTGTCAAGCTCGAAGAGGGCCTCGAGGGACTGGTCCATATCTCGGAGATGAGCTGGACCAAACGTTTGAACCACCCCTCCGAGATGGTCAGCTTAGGCGAAGACGTCGACGTTGTCGTTCTGGGAACCAACAAGGAAAAGCAGGAAATCTCCCTGGGTATGAAGCAGGCCCAGGATAATCCTTGGACCCTCATCAGCCAGAAGCACCCGGCCGGCTCGGTCATTGAAGGACGAGTCCGAAACCTGACCAATTACGGCGCCTTCGTCGAGGTCGAGGAAGGTATCGACGGACTGCTGCACGTCAGCGACATGAGTTGGACCAGGCGAATTACCCACCCCTCGGAGATCCTCAAGAAAGGCCAGACCGTCAAGTGTATGGTCTTGAATGTGGATCAGGAAAAATCAAGAGTAGGCCTGGGCCTCAAGCAGCTCACCGAGGACCCCTGGGAGCGGGCCATTCCCGAAAAGTACGTCCCTGGCCAAATCGTCCAGGGTAAGGTGGTCAAAATTACTACCTTCGGCGTGTTTTTAGAACTCGAGCCCGAGCTCGAGGGCTTGCTCCACATTTCAGAGTTAGCCGACCACAAGGTGGAAAACCCCAACGACCTGCTCAGCATGGGCCAGGAGTTGGAAGTGAAAATCTTGCGCGTTGATGTGGAGGACCGCAAGATTGGTCTGTCTCTAAAGAGGGTCCGCTGGGCCGAGGAAGATGCCCAGGGCGAGCAAGCCGCTTCGGCTCCTTCCAGACAGCTTCGCGGCGGTCTGCACGGCCCCGGTGACTTAGGCAGTGACCTTATCAGCTACAGTGTGCTCAGTGGTTCTGGACCGGCCGAGGAACCGCCCGTCGCCGAGGAATCGGAGCCGCCGGCATCCCCCGACGAGTCAAAACCTCCAGCACCAGCCGACCAGACGCCGCAGGCCGATGCCGCACCGTTACCGGAAGAATCCGCCCAACCGTTAGAACCCGAAGACAAGCCTGCCGCCGATGAACCCGACACCACTGATGAGGCAGTGACCGAACCGCCGGAAAGCAGCCCGGCCGAGGCTGCGGATGGTGACGCCCCCCAGCAGAAGGACGAGTCGAGTCCATCGCCGGAATAGTCGCTTTTATCGGTCGGCCCAAATCCTCTGGGCCCATAATCCCAGCATCAACGAGACCAAAGTGTCCCGCGGCCGGTTAAGCCTGCGGCGAATCCTGTCACTCCAGCAGCTTTTCTTCGCCATGTTCACCAATTCTCACCCAGCCAAGCTCGCTTTGGCCCCGACTGGCGTAGCTAAAGGCAGAGCTTTTCCGATCCGATTAATTATATGGACGAGCTGTTGACCTAGCTGCCGAGCTGCGCGCACGTGGCCCAAGGCCGGGACACAAACAAAAAGGAGCCAGCCATCCCACCCATAGGCCCCAAAGAAACTTTGAATACCTACCTGAAGGACATCGACGAATCGCCGCTCTTGACCGCCCAGCAGGAGTGCCAACTGGCCGAGCGAATCATCAAAGACCACGACCCCGAGGCCCGCGACCACATGATCCGTTCGAATCTGCGACTGGTGGTAAGCATCGCCAAGAATTACATGCGCCGCGGTCTGTCTTTGAGTGACCTGATAGCCGAAGGCAACCTCGGCCTGCTCCGGGCCGTCGAAGGGTTCGACCCGGCGTATGGTTCGCGTTTCAGCACTTACGCCGCCTGGTGGATCAAGCAAGCCATCAAGCGAGCCCTGGTCCGCGCCTGCCAGCCGATTCACATCCCCGCCTACATGGTTGAGCTGATTAACCGCTGGAGGAAGACCTCGGCACGCTTGGAGGAACGTGTTGGCCGAGCGCCCACCGCCGAAGAGGTTGCTGGGGCCATGAGCTTGTCCCGCAGCAAGGCCAAAATCGTGTGTTCGGCGGTGCAAGTCGCCGGTTCGGTCGTCCATAGAGGCTCGCCGGATGAGGATTCGGCCTCGGATGATATGTTTGTTGATAATCGTACTCCGCCGCCGGACCAGGCTTTGATTGATGCCACTCAAGGCGAGGACATTGCCATCTTGCTCAGCCAAATCAGCGAGCGCCAGGCCAAAATACTAAGGCTGCGTTTCGGCCTCGACGGCCAGCCGCCCCTGACCCTAAAGCAAGTCGGCCAAGAAGTGGGGCTTACTCGCGAGCGAGTCCGCCAATTGCTTCATCAGGCCCTGGATAGCCTTTACGTTTATCTCAACGAATAAGCTACCCCCGCCGCCCCATTTGGGGGCTTTCACAATTGCCCTTGCCAGCATCGCACGTCCGGGCCGATTAGGAAAAGGTTAATGGCCCTTGACATGGCGGTTACATTTTGGTAGTATCGATTAGTTATTCAAGTGCTGTTTCTTGCATGTCAGGTACCCTACTATGACTGATTTTCCCGAACGCAGGGCTTTTCCACGCACTCCGTTGAATCAGCAGGTCCTCCTCGATATAGATGGACGTCCCCGGACTCTCACTGTTGCCGGCGTGGACCTGTCCCACTGTGGGGCTTGCCTGAATGTGCCCCTCATTGCCCCTTTGGCTACGGGAAGCCGCATTCAGGTCCAGCTGCCCCGCCCCGGTTCCGATTCGCCGCTGGCCCCCGGAGCCTCCCAGCGATACACCGCTCAGGTCGTCCGCGTTGACCGGGCCAGCAAACTGCTTGACGGATTGGCTGTTGTGGGTTTGCAATTCAGTTAGCCCGGTTCATTCCCCCGGCTCGCCCAGCATCCGCCAGGGGCTGGGTTGCATCCGTCCGGGTCGTGATCATCCCCATCTATCTGACAAAGACTTGCCCAGCCGGCCTGGGCCGCGTAACATATGCCTCTTGATAGAGGCCGATTATTCTTCAAGACCGGAGTGCTGATCATGTACAGGATTTTGGTGGCCGACAAGCTCGCCCCAAAAGGTTTGGCTCTTCTGGAGCAGGACGATCGTTTCCAATGCGATGTAAAGGTTGGAATCTCTCCGGAGGAGTTGGCCTCAATCGTCGGCGAGTATGATGGCCTGCTGATCCGCAGCGGTGCCAAAGTTACCGCCGGGGCCCTGGCCAAGCCCGGCAAGCTCCGGGCCATCGCCCGGGCCGGCGTCGGTGTCGACAACGTCGATTTGCCCGCCGCCACCCGGGCCGGCGTTTTAGTTATGAACACCCCTGACGCCAATACCATCTCCACCGCCGAGTTGACCATTGGGCTCATGTTGGCCCTGTCCCGAAATGTTCTAAAGGCCTCTGCCTCTCTTCGGGCCGGCAAATGGGAGCGTTCCAAATTCATCGGTACCCAATTGGCCGGTAAGACGTTGGGCCTCGTAGGCCTCGGACGGGTGGGCAAGGCCGTGGCCAAACGGGCCTTGGCCATGGAAATGAAAGTCCTGGGCTATGACCCATTCTTTTTCGGAGACTCCGCCCTTGGCGGACAGGTCCGTGTGCTCGACAGCCTCGACGAACTACTAGGCCAGGTGGACTATCTGAGCGTCCACACTCCCGGCGGAGCCCAGACCAAAGGTCTGATCGGCCCAGACCAGTTGGCAAAAATGAAGCCCTCTGCCTGCGTTATCAACTGTGCCCGCGGCGGAATAATAGACGAGTCAGCCCTGGCCCAAGCCTTGAACGACGGAATCATCGCCGGGGCAGCTGTGGACGTTTACACCTCCGAGCCGCCCACCGACCGGGCCCTGCTCGAGGCCAAGAACATCACCGCCACCCCCCACTTGGGGGCCTCCACCAAGGAAGCCCAGTTGGCCGTCTCCGTCGAGGCCGTCAAGGCCGTCATGAATTATTTCATCACCGGAGAGGCTGCCAATGTCGTAAACGTCGCCGGCATAGTTACTACTCTCGACGAGCAGACCCGCCCCATCGTCGACCTGGCTCGCCGGGCCGGGGCCATACTCTCGCCTCTAACCGCCGGCGGTATCAAGCAGGCCATTCTCACCTTTCATACTGACCAGGCCAAGGAGTTAGCCGAAACCCTCACTCGCTTTTTCCTTGTTGATCTGCTCCAGCCTCACCTCGACGAATCCTTGAATCTGATTAACGTCATGCAGATGGCTACCGAGCGCGGCCTGGATGTCAACCAGGTCAAACCTTCGCACCTGGACTCCCTGGGGGCTATTTTGAGTATCTCGGTTTGTTCAAGCCTCGAGGCCCACAGTATCGTCACGTCGCGGCGAAACGACGGCAGTCCCTGCGTCCTGCGGATCGACGGCTATCGAATGAATATGGTCCCCGCCGGCCAGATGGTCCTGCTCTTCAACGACGACAAGCCTGGGGTAATCGGCGCCGTCGGCGATGCCTTCGGGAAAAATAAAATCAACATCGCTGACATGACCATTTCCCGCCAGGACGATTTGGCCATGATGGTCATCAAGGTCGACACCCAGCCCAGCCCAGCCGTCCTGCAGCAGTTGGCTCAGATCAAGCAGATTCGCAAGGTTTTTGCCATTTACCTGCCCGAACTCTCCGAGCAAAGCTAGTACATCGTTTCACAAGTTCCTCGACTATTGTCTGCTTAGAAAGAGGCTAAGAGCCAATTTTTGATGAATCTTGCCTCATTTCTGGGCCAAAATGGGGGATTTCGAAGAGTTAGTCCTAAAAAGACTAAAAAATTCGCCACTTTCCCAAGTTTAATCTTGACAATTTAAAGATGGGGGGTACACTCAATATGTTGAATTAGGAGAAAAGGAGGGGGCATAGGTTTTAAGACTGTACGTGCATCTCCCTTTTTCCTAATTACCGAATATGAGAACGAAACGATGAATTTTTAGGGAAGGGGAAGAAAATGAAAACAAATCATCACCGACTCTACATGGCGTTACTCGCCGTGACCGTGCTGGCCTCGACAGCCCCGGCGACTATAATGGTGTACGACAACTTAGGGGACTATTTAGCGACGGCCGGCTTAGTAGAGGCGTCCAATTTTTCGTTCGACGGTTGGTCCGACGGCAGTCCACTCAACGGGCAGACGGATTGGGAGCTCGACACTGGCCTTGGCTATGGGCTCCATGCCCACGCCGACCTCGGGTTGTGGTCCAAGCCCGGCGCGCTGTCGACCTACGACGCGGACGACCTGCTGGTGTTTACGTTCGAGAACAGCCCCCTTGAGGTTGTGAGCTTCGGTGGCTACTTTGCCAGCGGGGACGACCTGGGCAACATCATCAATCAGGACCTGGTCTTTACGGCGACGGATGGCGGCCTAGACGTCGTCGAGGTGACGATCCCCGGCAGCCAGTTCGCCGGGGGCAGCCAGTTCGTCGGGTTTGTGAGTTATGACCTGCTCACCCAGGTGACGCTCGACGGCGTGGACGACCCGAATCCCAACTGGCCGCAGGCGGAACTCACCATCTACGTCAACAGCCCAGAGCCGACGACATTGGTTCTCTTGGCGTTGGGCGGGTGTATGCTGCTGAGAAAACGCAGAGTATAAATCTCTAAAAAAAGTTTGTATTAGAATCAAAGGGCTGTAAAATATTCACAGCCCTTTCTTTATTCAGTATTTAGCAAATATTTAAGCTCATTGTTCTTGTAAGAATCATCAATATTTCCACGCAACACCTTCTGTGTCGGATTACCTGCCCCAAAAAATCTAAATAATTAGTCGAGAGATTTATGAAACGCTGTACTAGGGGCTCGGCTGGGACTGCAAGGGCTTTTTTTTCCTTGACTTCTGGGCCCGGACAGTGCATAATACCTAATCGGTAGGGGTCGGCGCGAACGGCCGACTCCTGTAATGGTCTTTACCGCCGATAGAGCGAGTTTCTCGGCGGTTTTTCGTCCCGGGGCCTGTGGCCCGTGCCCCAAGTTCTTCCTTATCCTGCTGCTCCGAGCGAGTTTGTCGAGAAAAAGTTCTCTAACTTCTAATTGCATAGGGAGTTAGTCGTGGCCTTATCCGGTCCGGACAAGCCAAAAGTTACCACCAACCAGACTGTTATCAGCTGGGTTGAGAAGATCGCTGCCCTTACCAGGCCCGACAGTATCTACTGGTGCGACGGCTCGCAGAGGGAAAAAGACGAGCTGACCGCCCAGGCCTTGGCCAATGGCGAAATCGAGGCTCTGGACCCCTGTAAGCTGCCCGGCTGCGTACTGCACCGCACCGCCCAAAACGACGTGGCCCGCACCGAGGGGTTGACCTTTATTTGCACCTCCAGCAAGGAAGACGCCGGCCCGACCAACAACTGGATGGCTCCTGACCAGGCCTACAAAAAGCTCGGGGCCATCTTTGAAGGCTCCATGGTCGGCCGAACCATGTACGTCATACCTTTCATCATGGGTGTGCCCGGCTCGCCCTTCAACAAAATCGGCGTCGAGCTCACCGACAGCATTTACGTCGTCCTCAACATGCGGATTATGACCCGCATGGGCAAAGTCGCCTGGGATGAGCTGGGCAACAAGTCCGATTTCACCCACTGTCTGCACGGCAAAGCCGACCTGAACCTGGACCGCCGTTTCATCTGTCACTTCCCGGAGGACAACACCATCTGGAGTGTGGGCTCGGGTTACGGAGGAAACGTCCTTCTGGGCAAAAAGTGTTTGGCCCTGCGATTGGCCTCGCACATGGGCCATCGTGAAGGATGGATGGCCGAGCATATGCTAATTCTTGGCCTCGAAGATCCTAACGGGAAAATCACCTACATCGCCGCCGCCTTTCCCAGCGCTTGCGGCAAGACCAACCTCACCATGCTCATTGCACCGGTCACTCAGCCGGGCTATCGCGTCTGGACCGTCGGCGACGACATTGCCTGGATGCGCATCGGACCGGACGGACGCCTCTGGGCTGTCAACCCAGAAGCCGGATTTTTCGGCGTGGCTCCGGGAACCAGCAAAAAATCAAACCCCAATGCCCTAAAGACCGTCCGAAAGAATACAATCTTCACCAATGTGGTCAAAACGCCACAGAACATGGTCTGGTGGGAGGGTCTCGATGCCGACACCCCCGCCCAAGGCATCGACTGGAAAGGTGAGCACTGGACGGTGGATTCCGACCAGCCCGGCGCCCATCCCAAT
>DAOVKO010000243.1 GCA_030631725.1 Actinomycetes bacterium
CTGGGCTGCTGCCTGTGGATTGACGTAAAGGGATTTAATCTAGTGGCCGGCGAGCAGGGCCTGGCCGTTTCCTGGAAGTTCGCTCAGGCCCTGCTTTTCGGCATCGGAAACGGTTTGGGTTTCACCCTGGCCATTTGCCTGATGGCCGGTATCCGCGAAAGGCTGAACTTCTCAGATGTCCCCCGTGATTTTCGCGGCGTAGCTATTACCTTGATCGTCGCGGCCATCCTGGCCATGGCCTTTATGGGATTCTCCGGCATCGGAGGCTAACGCCCCCAGGTTGCATCCTGGGGGGTGGTGCTTTGCACGAGGTTTATTAAATGTTTTTGACCATTCTCATAGCGGCAGCTTTGATGCTGGGCTTAGCCCTGCTCTTTACTATTACCTTGAGCATAGCCAAGGTCCGCCTTCACGTCGAAACCGACCCCCGGATCGATCGGATCAATGAGATTCTTCCCGGGGCCAACTGCGGCGGTTGCGGGGCCGCCGGCTGTGCCAGTTTCGCTCGCTCCGTCGTCGAGGGCAAGATAGCTGCTGATGGTTGTCCCGTTGGCGGGCCCGACACTTCCGCCTTGATTGCCGATATTATGGGCATCGAACTCGTCGCCGGTCATCCCCTGCGTCCGGTGGTTCGCTGCCAGGCTCGGGCCTCCGATCGGCTGGGCCAAGCCGTTTACAGTTCTATTGCCACCTGCGCCGAGGCCAACGTGGTACCCGGACTGCAGGCCTGCACCTATGGTTGTTTGGGCTTTGAGGATTGTTTCGTCGCCTGCCGATACGATGCCATCACCATGGTTGAAGGCCTGCCGGTGATCGACTACAAAAAATGTACCAACTGCGGTGCTTGCAGCCGGGCCTGTCCGCGGAACATGATTGCCCGCGTGCCTTTCAGCAAGGCCGGCATGTACGCCGTAGCCTGTAGCAACCACGACCCCGGCCGAGCCATGAAGAACATCTGCAAGGTCGGCTGCATTGCCTGCGGGGCCTGCGTCAAGGCCGTGGCCGACTTGTTCGAGGTCAAAGCCAACCTGGCCGAAGTCAATTACGACGATTACGATAAGGCCGACTCGGCCCCTGCCGCCGAAAAATGCCCCACCAAGGTCATTGTGGCGTTTGGCGATGGGCAGAGCGAGAGCTAGTTTTTCCCATTGACAATTCGTCGGCAACTGTGTGTAATTGGCTGTTGTATAGCGTTGTTTCAAACTCTGTAAGGGCATCGTATGGCTGGCATTAAGGAGTGAGCATGACAGGCAAGTCCAATGCCCCGCTCGATAGCGATCCGAGTAAATCCACCATCCTGGTGGTGGACGACAATGCCCAGAACCTCGAATTGCTCCAGGCCTATCTGGAGGATTTGGGCTCCAAGGTCATTTCCGCTGTAGATGGTGTAGAGGCTATGCAGGCCGTGGCCCGGCACAATCCCGACCTGATTCTGCTGGACATCATGATGCCGAAGATGAGCGGTTTCGAGGTCTGCCGCCGGCTCAAAGAGGACCAGGCTACCGCCGACATTCCCGTAGTGATGGTTACAGCTCTGAACGAACTGGGCGACATCGAACGGGCTGTGGCTGCCGGCACCGATGATTTTCTCTCCAAGCCCATTAACAAGCTCGAGCTGCTCACCCGCGTCAAGAGTCTGCTGCGGGTCCGTCACCTCAAGAGCGAGCTGGAACGCACCTTGGCCTATCTGCAGGAAGTTGACAGCCCCAAGAAGAAGGCCTGAGACCTGTTCATTGGTTATTCGTCATTAGCTATTAGCTATTCGTCATTGTCAAGAGGCCGAGATTTCAGAGCAAATGACAAATAATAAATGACTGATGACTAATGATTAATAACTCTGGCCTCAAGCCTGACAAAGAGCTATGGCTGATTATACCTTAGTAATTAGAGTTCGCCTCGAAGCTCTGGACGACCTCCAGGCCCGCCAATCCGCCCGGGAAATGCTCGAGCAGATGCACCAGCAGGAAATCTGCCCTGATGCCCAGTTGGTCTTGCGCCGCCAAGGCCCCGATGCCAGCCGCAATCTCTTAACCAATGACAAATAACAAATAGTCAGTGACTAATGGCAAATGTTCTGCTTCGGGCCTTTCTTTGCTGAAAGGCCCGGGCTTGGTGCATGAAGGCTTCCAGGCGGGTCTCGGTCGTGGCCTGCTCTTGGCCATCGTAAGCAATGCTCAGGGCCGGCATGGCCCCTAAGTCCTTCTGCACCTTTTTCATCAGCGAACTGACGATCGTCGAAGGCATGCAGGTAAAGGGCATCACATTGATCACACCGTCAGCCCCGGCATGTGCAAATTCCACCGTCTTGCCCACGCTGAGGATTGCTTCGCCCTCAAAACTGTCGTGTATGTAGGGCTCTGCCGCCTTAAGCGTCTCGCGCACGTCCTCCTCTGCCAGGGATCCCAGCAGCCGTTCGAAAGGTCGGGCGTAATTCTTCTCGATCCGGTGTTGGATATGATTCTTGAGCCGGTTGGACAGATAACCGCTTATATCCCGCTCGCGTATAGCCGTGCGCGAACGCGTGAAATTCGTATAGTACATCCACTCGGCAAAGCCGCACAGCGTAACCTGGGCCCCCAGGGCCTCGAGTTGCCGCACGATGTTCTGGTTGCTGAAGGGATGAGAGCGGACGAAAATCTCTCCCACCACGCCGATCCAGGGCTTGGGCTGGGAACGGTCCACACCAATCCTCTCGAACTGCCC
>DAOVKO010000049.1 GCA_030631725.1 Actinomycetes bacterium
AATACACACCGTGTTTGGCGAACCATTTTCGGGCTTTGACCCGCTATAGAAGGCTGAGCCGCTCAACGTCAAAGAAGAACCGATCTTATGCTGAGATATTGTTGTTGACAGACCGTCTGTATTCATAGAAGGTCGGAGGGATATCAGCTACAACAACGCGGCCAGTTTTTTTGGCTTTGATTTGCCTGCTATCAATTAAAATCGAAAGGATAGTCCGTGATTCTTGAAAAGTACTCTATGGGTATTGGCGACCGATTTGCACGTCAGGGCAAGGCTCAGCTTGCCGCGATTATCGAAGCCAAACGCCAAGGAGTTGACGTCACACCGGTGTGGAATAAATCTCACCGGGAGCATGCCACCATCAGGACGGTTCCCGCTGATGTTCGCAGCGAGGCGGACGAAGCTGTCAAGTCGCTCGGATGGACCGATGGGTATCATGTCGATGCCGATCATATCGGCCTGAAGAACGTGGATTTGTTCATGGATTCCAGCGACTTCTTTACCCTGGACGTTGCCGACTTCACAGGCCAGTCTGCCGACGAGGAGGACATCAGGGCCTTTGTCGAAAAGCACAAGAAATATATCGGTTCATTCGAAGTCCCCGGCATTGACGAAGCCTTTAAGACAACGGCCGATCGCATTGAAGGGATCGCTCGCAAGTATCTGCTGGCCGTTAAAGAAGCGGGTAAAATCTATCGCCACATAGAAGCAACCAAGGGCGCCGACAACTTTGTCACGGAAGTCTCAATGGACGAGACAGATGAGCCCCAGACGTCGGAGGAAATGTTCTTCATCCTCGCTGCTGTTGCTGACGAAGGAATACCCGCCCAGACAGTCGCACCAAAGTTTACCGGTCGATTTAACAAGGGCGTCGATTACGTCGGCAACGTCGCCCAATTCGAAAATGAATTCAATCAGGACCTGGCCGTCATCGCTTTGGCGATTAAAGAGTTCGGTCTGCCCCCGAACCTAAAGCTCAGCGTTCATTCCGGTAGCGACAAGTTCTCGATCTATGAACCGATACGCAAAGCGATTAAGAAATACGATGTCGGTTTGCACCTCAAGACGGCCGGCACGACCTGGCTGGAAGAACTCATCGGTCTGGCGATGGCCGGTGGCCAGGGGTTGAAAATAGCAAAAGAGGTTTACCGTAAGGCTTTGGGCAGATCCGATGAGCTTTGCGGTCCCTACGCTACGGTTATTGATATAGACAAGGATAAGCTTCCTTCACCGGAAGTTGTTGAAGGCTGGAGTGGCCAAGAGTACGCCAATGCGCTTCGCCATGACCAAACATGCCAGCAGTACAATTTGCATTTCCGCCAGCTTCTGCACGTTGCCTACAAGATCGCAGCCGAGATGGGCCAGCGTTACCTGGCCGCCCTTAAAGAATTTGAAAACGTCATTGCCATCAACGTAACTGAGAACATTTTGGAGCGCCATCTTAAACGCATATTCATTTACGAATAGTTTTGCCAGAATCCTACCCCTCCGATCCTGTATGATTAAAGACGGTCCGTAAATAGGGTAGTCCCTCATGATGTTGGCATGGATAAGGCAAAATCTGCAGATTATCGGGCCCTTTTGCCGATGGGTTATACAAACCCAACCCCTTTTCGGCAAAGGATCTGCCCATGTCTAGCTCCAGATCCGCCAAGGACGACCAATCGCTCGCGGCCTTGGCCTGTCCCAATCTCCACTGCCAATTATTCAACCAATTCAATGCCGGCAACCTCTGTGTCGTCGAGTGAATGGGCAAAAACAAAGCCATCCGCCGACTATACTGCAAAGCTTGCGGCCAACGCTTCAGCCAGCGGCAAGGCTCGCTGCTGGAGTACACCAAACTGCCAAAATCAACCGTGGTCCGCATCATCAAATGCCTGGGACACGGCTGCTCCATCGAAACCACGGCTGACATCTGTGAGGTTGACCACCGCAGCGTGCAGCGATTATTGGAGAAGGCCGGGCGGCGGGCTTTGTTTTTTTCTGCGGTGGAGTACTTGGTGTGCGATATGGACAAATCTTCAGGCGTAGCTTGGCGTTGGCGGTGCTGGTTTTGGCGGGATGTTCAGAGCCTCCGGAGTTGGCCACGGCCAAGAAGATAGCCACAAAGGTAGCCCTGGAGCGGTACGAAACCCGACTCTCAAAATGAACGATGAAAAACCGGTTGATTAGTCTTTGATCTCTGGCCCCTGGCCGGCGAAGGTGGGGGGGGAGAATCAAGGGGGAGTAGCGAGGGCAGGCTCAAGCGGTGGCTGGCGAAGTTCCGTGCCAAGCGGGGGACTTGGAGAAAACTTCCTTGTCAGGGGGAAAACAAGCACAGAGACCATCCCTGATTGGTCGAGGCGGTCATCGATCTGATCTTCGTTCACAATCCTGATTTCATCAGACATATTTCGAGCCTTCCTACTAAACAAAGCCCAACGAACAAAACACTCCCATGTTATCCGAATGCAGCCTTTCTGAACCTCTCGATAATAACACGGCTCTGGAGGCCTCGATTCTCTTCCAATACCAACTCCCTTTCCCCATTGCAGCTTACAGATGAAGCAGTTGGTTGTGATCGCTGGGACTTCCCAGGCACATAGCAGCCGGGCCGGGAGTGCTCAGGAAAAAGGCACTTCGACTGCACTCGTCTGGATACGTGTTTTGGTACTGTTCCTGCCAGTTCTTCAGAAAGGCGTCAGCCTTGTCCTGATCTATCATTGCCCACACCGCTCCGCCGAAGCCGGCGCCAAAGGCTGAGGCTGCCACAGCTGACAACTCCCTGGCACACTTGCCCAGGAAAACGGTCTGCTCCATCTGATTGCCCAAGAGTTCTTCGCCCAGCTTCTGCGAACGGTCCACTTCTCTACCGAATTCCAACATATCCTCTGCGGCTAAAGCCTGGACCGCTGCCGGTACGATTTTCTCACTTTCAGCCACAAAATGCTCGAACCTGTTGCTGAGTTCTTTACAGGTGAAGTCCCCGCGAGTCGTTTGGCTCAGCAACTTCCTGAGTCGATCTCTCGCGTCAGCCGAGGCGCCCAGCACCACTGCCAAATGTGGATCGTTACGTCCGGTCTGATGGTTCCAGACCTCCAGTACGGCCGATGCCAGCCGCGACGCTCGGTTGTATTTCTGCCTGGCCGCGCCAGTCTTGGCCGCCACCACTCCACTTGAAGCAATGGCCAGCACAAACCCCGTCGGCATGTCGATGGTTCGCTCCAGCCGCACGGGGCAGTACGAATAGCAGCTCAGCATCCCTGCCTGCCCGCAGAGAATAGCGGTATGATCCTCACTTCCGCCGAAGGTGCCCACGCCTTTGCTGCCGGCCAAGGTTCTGAAAGTCTGCCCGTTCTCCAGCGTCCCCAGGTAACTGGCCAGTGCTTCCATGCTGTCGATATTTCGCTTAAACTCCGGATGTTCCGCCAATCGGTTAACGGCCCCAATGGCCAGGAACGACGCGATGAGCAATGCGCTGGAACTGCTGATCCCAGCGTCGGCCGGCAAATCGCTGGCAAAGGCAATGTCCGCCCCGCGCAATGCCCCGGGGAAATTGCGAGCCACACGCTGAGCCACCGACATCGGGTAATTCGACCATTGGCCGACTGCCGGCTCCAGGGATTCGCTGATCTGGAATTCTACGCATTCGCCTCTGGCGGCATCTGCCATACGAACAACTGCATCCTCCCGGGCCGCACTCAGCACGCAGAAGCCACGCTCGACCGCACAGACCAAGCTCCGCCCACCGGCGTAGTCCGTGTGCTTGCCCAGAATCTCCACTCTGCCCGGGACAAAAAACGCATCACATCTTTGCCCAGCGGATACCGGCATCTGCTGCAGCGCCGATTTCGCCTTAGCCAGCAGTTCCAGCTTGCGCAGGACTTCCCGGCTGCTCATCCCTGCCGAGGACAATTGTTGCCCCGCTTGCTCAACATCCAACAATGACTTGGGCGATGTCACAGATTTACCTCGGCGTTGGCCAGCCGCAGGGCTATTGGCATTACATCCGAGCGGTATGACAGATCCAGCACTGCTCCGTTGACCTTGATGACCTTGAAGCTTTCGTCGAGATTGTCAATAGCGTACTGCACTGCATCGGGCACTTCCAGCTCGCCTCGCACCGATGGTTTAATGTTGCGGCAGGCCCGAAAAATCAGCGGAGTGAACCGCCAGCAGTTCATGCTGATGAAACCCGGTTTGCCTATCGAGGCCAAGGTCTGCTCGTCCGGTTTCTCGATAATCTTCTGCAGGCATCCGCTTTGGTCAATCCTGACCACGGCAAAGGCCGTCACACGCTCGGAGGGAACGTTGCTGCCCGCTATCATGCTCTCCCGCTCGAAAACAGCCAGCCCAGCTCCTTCCATCCCGTACAGTTTGCTCAAAGCCTCCAAGGGATAATAGTTGTCGGAGTTGATCATCACAAACTCATCGGACCCGACAAACTCCTCCGCCGCCAGAACGGCATCGGCCGTGCCCAAAGGCTGATCCTGAACCGCGAAAGATATCTGGAACCGTTGCGTTTGCAGCTCCCTTCCGTAGTAGTCTCGAAATTCGTGGTGTTCCGGGCCGATTACCAGGCACACCTGTCGATATCCTGCGTCAGCGAGTACGGTCAATACGTAATCGAGGAAAGGCCGGTCGACAGGCAGCAGGGCCTTGATCCCCGTATCAGCCACCGCCGCCTGGCGTGCGTTTAACCCCGCACGGTCATTGCGTTTGATCATCCGCGTACCCATCCCCCGGCCCAGAACCACCACTTTCTGCGTCTGGATCTGGGAACTCAAATTACACTCCTGTGCTAGGGCTAACCTTGGATCCACACAAGTCCTGGCTTGACTTTCGTAGCAAATCCGGGCCTCATTTTCAACTAATATTTCCACTCCCCTCGGTCGCCGGTTATTCCTTTCGCCCAATCATTCCATAAAGCTCCGGCCTGCGATTCTGCACCGGGTGACTGCCCGCCACGTTCTTGGTCTTTTTCGCCTTGGGATTCTTACTCAAGTTTATATCGTGAACTAGCACTCCCGGCTGATTCGATTCCAGAATTGCTGCTGGCCTCGCTGCAGGCCATACCCTGTCGTCAGGGGGACATATCAACGACTGTTTCGGACGTGTAAAACACACCGGAATACCGTTTTCATAGGCCCGGGTCATTATAACCTGCGTATTACCCTCACCGTAGGCCCCCCACGCGGGATTGAGAATCATCTCCGCCCCCTGCAGCCGCAAGCACCTCATATTCTCCGGCCAGCGACGGTCGGCGCAGATTAAAATCCCCACCGTCCCGAAATCCGTCTTGAACACTGGAAGATCTTTGCCTGGCTCGTAGTAATCGCAAGGCTGAACCTTGTAATAAGTGCCTAGGTGCTTGCCCTTACGATCCAGAAGATACGCCGCATTTCTAATCCGCCCGTCCTTGCCCTTCTCCGAGGCCCCCACGACCACGTAACTGCGTAGCAGCTCTGCCAAACGGGAAACCCTTTTGGTAACCGCATTCGTCGGTCCGCTAACCGCACGGGCCCAATTCTGTTGTGATTTGTTCGCACGGCCACACTATAAGATTGGACGCGGCTTCGGCCACTTCAGGATGATAATCCGTCCAGGTCAACATCTTCTCTTTCGACATCTCGTGTTCCTCCAGGTTACTTATGAATCGCAGTTATATAATAGGCCTAGGTTTTGCGATAGACACACTTTTGCATTCGTTCTTGATCGTCCCGAGTTCGTTCATGGTCAGTAGCAATCAGAATCAAGTCACCGCCCCGAGCCCGACCTTTTTCGCGGTTTTCAATATTTCGTTCCACACGCCCTGGGGAATGGAGATTCCTTTTCTTCTCCGCTGCTGGGCCGTACGGTATTCCAGTTCGCCGGGAAAGAGTATCTCTTCTACGCCTGGTTTGGTCCGGGCGGACTTGACCCAGTTGCGGTATTCGTTGACCGTGGCTGTGTATTGGTCAACGGGCAGGAAGTCTTCGATGTTGATAACCTGAAGCAAAACGCCATTTCCCTGAGGCGTCTTCTGGCCACTAACACCAGCATCGGTCAGTGCGCCAGCCATCAGGTCAGCCATGATGTTTAGAGCATATCCTTTGTGCCCGACCACTCCCCCTATGGGAAGCACCGCTCCGGGCGGCGGGCCTTCGAAATCGGCTGGATCGGTGGTCGGACGACCTTTGGAATCTACAAGATATCCTTCGGGCAGTTGTTCGCCTGCCAGTAGGGCGTGAATAATCTTTCCCCCGGCAGCAACGGATAGTGAGACGTCTACCAACACAGGGCAATCACTGCCGCTGGGAGCCGCGAAGGCCGTGGCGTTCAAGTTCAACCTTCGCTCCAGTCCTCCCCAAGGAAACATCTCGCCGAGGGCACCACGAGAATTGACATAGGCCAGCCCGATCATATTCTCGGCCGCAGCCATGGTAACCCACTGACCCATTCTACCTGCGTGGCCAACATTTCGCAGGGCGATAGTACCAAACGAAGCGCTGCGAGCTTTTTTGATAGCCATCTCCATACCCATTTTCGCTAGGACCTGGCCCCATCCTCCGTGCCCGTCAATCACGGCCATGGAGGCTGTTTCGCGAACGATATCCACAGGGGCACCGGGCACAATCTGGCCACTCTTGATTCGATCGACATATAAGGATATCCGCATGATCCCGTGCGAATCGTGCCCAGCCAGGTTTGCATCGATCAGCGATTCTGCAACCCAGACAGACTCCTCATGCACAGAACCGGCCGCGTCTAATACCCGAATTACTATATCCTTCAATTCAGCAGCAGTTTTGGTGGGCATTTTCGTAATTTCCTTTATCTGTGGATTCTACTCAAACTTGGCGTTATGCTACAATTATTGTGGCAAACTCAGGCGAAAAACTCCCCAAAAGCAGCAATCGTCTGGGCGGCCGCACCGTCCGGGTCCGGATAGCAAAGGGCTTCGGCTGAAAGGTAGCCGTCATAGTTAATCTCCTGCAGGGCATTGGCTACTGCTCTTAGGTCAGTGTGCCTCATGCCGACTGGACGACGGTTGCTGTCCGAAAAATGCACGAATTCAATATACTTATCGGCTGCGCGGATGGCCTCAGCAATGGACTTTTCTTCAATATTCATGTGAAACAGATCGGCCAGCAAGAACACGCTCTCGCAGGTAAGCGAGCTAACAAGATCAACGCCGTCTGCCAGCCGATTGATCACATTTGTCTCGTAACGGTTCAGCGGCTCAAGAAGCACTCTGACGCCTAGCTCGTCTGCGTGCTGTCCCAAGTCCTCCAAGCTCTTGCTCAGCCAGGCAAGGGCCTGTTGGCGTTCAACGCCTTCGACTATCTGCCCTTGCATAGAGCCAATGATAACCGGGGCCTTGAGCCGGCCCGCAAAATCAATCATATTGTGAATAAACTCACCTGCTCTTCGACGAACGTCCTTATCCGGACTGGTTAGATGAAGCTGCTGAAGTACTTTGCCTGCGCCAGTACCTACAGCAGATATCTTTAGACCCGGATTGCGAATTTAGGCAATTCGCATTTATTTTGGGTTGGTCCTTTCGCGGCTGATTTTGTACAGGAGAGCCCGATTTGCTGCTTTCACCCATCAGATTCAGCCGATTCTATACGTAACCGCTTACTCTGCAAGAGGTAATGTCAAATTTGGGCGATTCTATCTGGGAAATTCAGGTTAGATCAAGTCTATCGACCAGCTTGAGTAAGACATCGGGATTTACAGCGTCCGCTGAGGAAGTGAACAACTCCACCCCATCGAAGCCTGCAGCCTTCGCCTTGGCAAAAGAGATTTCCGCACCGTCCCAGTATATCCAAGGGCCACCCTTCAAAGACGAAACAAACGAGACGGTAACGGATGACAGCATCAGAGTATTCCCGGTCAGCAACATCTAGGTACGACACATTCCTACGGTCAACAACAATCAAGCATCGAGGTCAACGAGGATTTTGGTCACGGCTGCCGGATTTTCGCTCCACTGAGCTAAAGCTTTTCCGCCCTCAGCCAAAGGTACCACGCTGGTGACGGCCTGGTCCACGGGGAAGCGGTCTGCTTCGAGCCACTCAATCACGCCAGGGAAGTCTCCCAGACAGTTTCGCGAACCGTAAATGTCCAACTCCTTTCTGACGAATAAGTCCGGGGGATACTCCAGCGAACCCTTGGCGTAGCCAATGTAGATCACGCGGCCTGTGTACATGACCTCTTCAACGGCAGAACGAAAAGTGGCTGGCAGTCCGACAGCTTCAATTATGACCTCTGGACCCTGGCCATCGGTCAACTCAGCCAGCGCTCTATGCAAATCAGTCTTAGCAGAATTAATGGTCTGGATAGCTCCGGCCTGACGGGCGATTTCCAGTTTGGCGTCGTCAATATCGATGGCCAGAACCTTGGCGCCCCTGGCCGACGAACCAGCCACAGCTCCTAGGCCCACCATGCCACAACCGATAATGGCCACAGTGTCAGAGGAACCGACTTGGCCGCGATCGACCGCGTGGAAGCCCACCGCCAGCGGCTCAACCAAGGCCAGAGACTTGACGGTAAGCTTTTCAGAAGGATAAAGCCGCTCCCAGGGAACCGTGATATAACGAGCCATGGCACCGGGCCGGCGGACACCCATAGTTCGATTATCCTGGCAAGCATTCGGCCGGCCGTGCCTGCAAGAGCTACATTGGCCGCAATTCTCATAAGGCAAAACCGTAACGCGCATCCCGGGACACAATCTCTCGGGCACGTCTCGGCCAACTTGCTCGATGATGGCGCCTATCTCGTGCCCAAGAATCACCGGGTATTCCTGAAGGGTAAACGCCCCCCGGAAGGCATTCAAATCACTCCCGCAAAGCCCAACCATACCCACACGGAGCAGGATCTCCCCTTTGGCCGGCACGGGCTGGTCGATATCTCGTAATTCGGTTTTACCCGGCTCAACTATGTACAAAGCCTTCATCTACGTAACCGTTCAGGCCCTTTGAGGCCTGCGGCGTCTTGCCTGACCGGGCAATGCACCCGGCGGTAAGACGTCAAATCCTCAATCTGTTTCGCAATATACACCTGCTCTGCTGTTTTGCAAGCAGTTTCTTTAATTGTTCTTCAACATTCAAGCGAAGGGCCTTTCGCGACGGATAATGTGCATAACAACTCAAGATGGAGTGGCCGATGGAACCTAGCAAGAAACAGTTTTATCTGCGACGGATCGCAGAGCTGGAGAAGCAGGTTGCCGAGCTTCTCGCCCAAGTGGCCAAGCTTAGCGAAGAGGTGACCAGGCTTTCCAAAAACTCGTCCAACTCCTCCAAGCCCCCGTTGTCTGATATCGTCAAGCCGCCCAAGCCCGACAATCCCAAAGGCCCTCGCCGCCAAGGAGGACAACCGGCGATTTCGACGGCTCATGTATGAGGTTCTGGACCACGACCCCACCCATGAGGATATCAGGTCTTTCTTCCAATGCTTCCAAGAAGTGCTTGAGACTCGCGGACTTGAGCTTGAGGGCATCACAACCGACGCTTCTCCACTGTATCCGGAGCCTATTGTCACAGTCTCCGGGAACACAAAGCACCAAGTCTGCCAGTTCCATGTCATTATGGAAGTGAACAGGGCTATCCTCAAGGCTGCGGCGAAGATACGAAGAGAGTTCAAGAACAAGCGGCCCAAGGTTCCTCGGAGGCGTCCGTCCTCTAATGCCTCAAAGAAAGCTGTCCGCAGAAAGAAACGTCTTCAGAAGAAGAGCACAGATCTCTTTGAGTTCCGGTATCTTTTCGTCAAGCACACTTTGACTTCCAAAGAAAAGACGACACTTCAACACATTACCCGTGGTTTTTCGCAGTTGCGCAGTCTACGTTCCATTATGGATGAAGTCTATCGGCTTTTTGACCGCCGTTGCCGGACTGAAACAGCTCTTGAGAAACTGACCTCGCTTCGTCAACGCCTGCGGCGATTCAAAAGTCTTGAGAAAGCTCTCAAGAAGCTTTTCTCGCCCAATCTGGAGAAGGCGCTCACCTTCCTTGATGATTCCTTGCTGCCAGCCACATCCAACACAGTGGAGCGCGGCAACCGGCGCTGCCGCAAGATGCAGAAGAGTTGGCGTGGTCCAGGCCGAGGGGTGGGCCAAAATGTCGTTCCGTCCTAGAATTTATGGGAAGCTAAGCAGTTGGGCGGTGCTTGTGCTTGATCAGCTCCGATCTAGCCCGACTGGCAGTTTCCGGTACGAAGGAAAATCTGAAACTGCTCCCATCCTAAGGTTGAAAGACAGTTCGAGCAACCGCAATCCATCCAGCATCAATCCATTATTCACCGTCTTGGATGTTTGACAGTCTTGTCAGATGCATCACGCGGCTTGACGATAGTAATGCTTAAGCAGCCCACCGAGCCAGTGCTTGCATCGAATCAGTCCCGCATCGAGCTCTCTCTCCTTCCGTGACGGGTCTTCGAGAACCCCCAGTGGTCTATTACCTAGCCCTTGATGAGGCCGGTATTGGTTGTGGTAGGAGACATAGGTCTGAACGATGTAATCCAGTTGCCTGAGGCTGAAACAGAAGAAAGTGTTCAGACACTCACGCTTTAGACTGCCGATCCACGACTCAACGAATGAATTTGCGATGGGTGCTTGGTACGGAGTCCGAACAGTGCCGCCATCTGCGTGGCGAAAATACTCGTC
>DAOVKO010000042.1 GCA_030631725.1 Actinomycetes bacterium
CTGCCTGGCGGTGCCAAGTGACGGGCCGGTTCTGTGCCGGGAACAGCTCGGCGGACTACTCAGGAGTTACCATAGGGAGGCCACATGAAGGCACGGACGAAACATGTAGCCCTTAATGAAACGCCCCAGAATCTTACCTTATCCGGCTGCCCTGAGAACGCCAGAGTGGGGAGCACCAGCGATACCGAGCGTCCGCGGCAAAAGCCAGGCCGTGGCCAAAGACAACTTTCCGGGGGGCGAAATTATGCTTGCATCTGAAGGCTCACTGTAGCCAAAATGTAGCCAATTCTTGATCATCATGGTCACCATGGTCACCATGACGATTTCTTTTGAAACCTGCTAGGTTCCGGGTTTTTCGTAACTTACGAGCATTCAGAGACTTGCCGAAATCGAGCTCGTCACTCTCATAACCCGGAGATGGCATGAGTAAAGACGGTCTCCTTCGCGGGTCGAGTATACTCGCCCGAAGAATGCTAATAGTGGCATTCAGTAATTGGCGCAGAAGCGCCGGAAGGAGACCGCCATGTACCTCAAGGAAGATATCATTTTGGCTGTGGATTATCACGACGAAAATCTCGTAATTCGCCAGTTCAACTGCCACACCGGCCAGGAACGTCTTTTGAAGTACCGCACAACGGCTAGGAACATCAGCAAGATCGTGTCCGATTCGGTCAACGAAGCGGCTCAGGTCGGCGGGCGTGTGTTCTGGATCATGGAGTCGACCACCGGCTGGCCCAGAGTCAAAAAAGCAATAGGCTCATTGGCCAGCTTGGTCGTGGCCAATGTATTACAGATGCCTCTGCCACCCAAGGCTTATCGCCGTAAGACCGATAAGATCGATACCAAAAGATTTCTGCGGGAATTCCTCAACGGTTCGCTGCCTGTGGCCTTCCAACCGCCAGCCAAACTGCGAGAGATTAGGCGCCTGGTTGCGGCCAGAGAGTCACTGGTATCTCGTCGCACGGCCTTGCGCAACTGGATCAACCGCTATCCGTCGGATTGTCCCAAACTGCAAAGCCATATGCGGACGGATAAAATTGTAATGGCATCGCAAGAGTTCCAGATGCTCTTGCAATCTGTGTGGCCATCGAGCATGAGCTGCAGTTCTGCGATGAAGGTATGAAGATCCTTAAGACCATGGATAACGTCGGGAACGGTATCAGGTTGACCCGCAAGACGTAAAAAGAGAGCCGATATTTGGCAGAAAATTCTTATTGACAGACCGTCTGGACTCATAGAAGGTCGGAGAGATTAGACTTCAGATGACTTTGGATCCCCCAAAGGGTCATTTGGCTTGGCCACCATGACTTGGCCCTTCCCGGGCGGCAACTTGCACCAAAACGCGATCGAGAACACGGTAGTAATGGGGATACAGTTCTATTGAACCTCGGTACAGCTCGCGAAGCAATTCCGCACCCTCCGACCAAGCCGCCATATCGAACATGTGCGAAATTGCCTTCTGCTCGACTGAGCTGACCTTGATACTTAGTCTACTCAAGCATTGCTGCGGAGTTAGCGTTTGATTGCTGAGTACCTTGCGAAGAATATCGAAAACGGGCTTGGTGAGGTTCCTAACCCAAACGAGCTCATCTTGCATCAGACCAGTCGTGGAAAAATGCTCGGGGGCGTTCAGATAGAAGCGGTACCTACCTGCCCGCGTGCGAGCCCAGCGGAGATACTCCATCAACATTTCCAACGGCTCGCGTTTATTGGGGGCTAGTTGCTTTTTGATGTCTTCTCGCGGGGCAGTCAAATCTATTGTCACATTCCGGATCGAGTCGCACAATGGTTGATATATTTGTTCAAAGGCTGTGAAAAGAAGGTCTTCGAACTTCTTCAACCGTTTCGGATCGGCCAATTCCCCCGTCTGGTAATGAGCGTCAACCTGCTCAAACACGGCGTGCACTTGTTCGGCGACAGAACTGTTATCTCGCAGCCAAGCTAACGCTTCCCGCTTGCTGGGGAGATTCCTTCTAGCCAAGAGCGATGCGGCCGACAGCATAGGCGGAGCGAAATAGTGCCAACAGCGCGAGTGCAGGGGGTATTTATTCTCAAGAGCCCCCAGATTGTGGCCCGGGTCAATTCCATGAATATAAGGAGAATAGTAGGTTAGGAACCTTGTAAGATGAAAATGCTCGTCCGAATAGCCAAAGCGGCGAGAATCCAGATAAGAGCTCAACTCGTCCAGCCATTCACGCTGTCCCCACCAGAGATGCCACACAGCATACTCAGGATTATAATAATTCTTGTTCATTACCTCTGCGACCGTCATTCCAGCCCCGGCTGTATGCTCGTTTATGCGATTCCACTCCGGATGCTCACGGACCATCTCCAAATGGATACGGCCCATGGCCTGGTCGATCTGTACCCAGTCATCCACGGTGGTCTGGTCATCACAGATAATGCGGAAGTCCATATCGCTCAGGCCGGGGACGAGATCGGTTTTGTCCCACTTGGCCACGAGGGATATAACATGGGGGTTGGCCCTGGATAATTGCTCGCCGATGATTGAAGCAACCGCTTCAAAGTGCGAGCGAAGCTCTTCTAGTCTGGACTTGTCCATGGTCTCAGTCTAACGCCTGCCAAGTGTTACTGGTCGAGGAAGTGAAGATAGCCTCCATAATCTGTGTGGCTTTCATGCCGTCCGCACCGCTAAATCGCGGGCTGCGTTCTTCTACAATGGCCCGGGCAAAATCGTCGATTAGCGGGTAGTGGGCGTTTGGGGGCTTTGGCATCAGTTTATGACTGGCACCCTCGGCAGCGCTGATAATGATGTCGGGGCCATCACAGGGACGGAGAATCACTTGGGCTTCAGTTCCCAGGATTACGATTTCGTCCTCGGGTATTTTCGAGTTCCAATTGAAAGCGGCCGTGAATTGAACCCCTTGAGGAAGTACCCCGAGGGTGGTTGCAGAATCATCCACTTCATAATCGTGCGTTTGAGTGTGAACATGGGCAACTATTCTTTCGGGCAAACCAAACCACCATCCGAGCAGATCAAGCCTATGTGAACCCACGTCCATCAACACGCCCCCTCCGGACTGTTGGGGTTTGACACGCCAAGCTTCGGGGTCGGACAGGTCAGGACAATACCAATCACTAAGTCTCATGTGGACCGAAATGACCTGGCCGAACTCGTTACGGCAAATCATATCTTTGACTTGCTGAAAGCGGTCCCAAAAACGGCGATAATAGGCCACGGCCAGATGCCGACCGGACTTTTGGGCTGCATTACACATTTGCTTGGTCTGACTAGAATTGAGGGCCATGGGCTTTTCGACCAGAACGTGCTTCCCGGCCTCGAGGGCGGCAATTGTCTGCGGCGCGTGCAGATCGACAGGAGTGGCCAGATAAACAGCATCGACGTCTTCGTCAGCAAGCATTTCTCTGATGTCCGTGAATACTTTTGCCGGTCGTAGTGTCTCCAAATCCCCTCGCTTGTCGTCGGGATTTCGAGTTACACAGGCATGAACAATGCTGTTGGGCTGTTGCAAAATTGCCGAGCCAACGCGTTTTCGAACTATGTCGCCAAGCCCAACGATTGCCCAGTTGACGTTGCCTTTAGTCATTCTTGTTCTTCGTTAGCTAGGACATTAAATGTGTTAGAGCAATACTTCCTTGCCAGTTTCCGAACTCTCATAAACTGCGTCAAGAAGGATATTCGTTTTGACAGCTTCCGCTAATGGAACAATCGGATCTCTGCCCTCCAAAATGGCGTGCTCAAAGTCCTCTACCAAAGGTGAATGGACGTTCTGGGCATTGGGTAGATCGAGTTCCTTTATATCACGGCCAACGGTCTTGATAACCTTGCCACTGTCATACGGATGCCACTTTATCTTGGCCTCACTGCCGACTATCTCGAATTCGTGTGACCAGGTTTTGGAGTTCCAATTGAAAGTCGCAACGACATCGGCACCGTTGTCATATTCCATGAGTATGACCGCGGAGTCTTCGACCTCGTAGGGCTGGACGAGTGTCTTGGTTCTGGCGTAGACCTTTCGTGGCAAGCCCAGCAGGCCTATCATGGCGTCGAACATGTGTGATCCCATATCCGACAGCGGTCCGCCGCCGCTCTTGGACTTGACGATCCGCCAGTTGCCCGCCGGCGGATTAGCCCATGAGAAATATGTCATGCGTACCAGAACGATCTGCCCGAATTCACCGTCGGCCAGCATCTTCTGAGCCTGGCAGTAGCAAGGATAACAACGACGGTAATATGCACACCCGGCTTGAATATTCTTGTCTTTGGCAAATTCGGCAAGACCTATGGCCTCCCTTGCGTTTATCCCCAAAGGCTTTTCGACCAACAGGTGTTTGCCAGCCTCAACTGCCTTGGCAGCTTGAGGAACATGCAGGAAAATAGGAGTTGCTATATAAACAGCATTAGCTGAGGTCTCGGAGAGAGCTTGATCATAGTCGCCATATACCTCTTGAACACCGTGTTTGGCGGCACATTCCTTAGCTAGATCCGGAATCGAGTCGCAGACACCAACAAGTGTGCCGTTCTTACTTTCCGATAGAGCCATTGCAACTCGCTTGGAGGCAATAGCACCAGCGCCTACAAGAAGCCATCTGATCTTGTTCTCAACCATCGGTTATTCTGCCTCCTTCTTCAATTCAGCCAGTGCTTGCCGGATAGCCCAGGAAATATACTCACAATCATCTGTAGTAGTGTGTGGAAACAACGGCAAGCTGATGACCTGGCTGCAGGCCTTAGCAGCAATAGGGCAATCGGCGTTCTGATCGTTATAGCCCATGTTTGCCAGAGCCTCCCAACTCCACACCGCTGGGTAATGATTACCGCAGCCAACTTTATATTCATTCTTGAGCACATTTAGAAATGCATCCCGAGCGAAGCTCACTTTGTCTGTGTCCAATCGCACAACGTACAAGTGACAACCATGACCTTGCTCAATGCCCGCGGGTCTGATAATCTGGTCTAACCCTTCCAGTAATTCATGCATTTTCTGGAATGCCTGCAGTCTTTTGGCAACTACTCGGCCGATCTTGGCCAACTGGGCCAGTCCAACTGCATATTGCGGTTTTGTCATTCTATAATTGAAACCGATAGTAGCCACGCGTAGCTTTTTACCATAGACGTATCCGAATGTCTTCTTCTGTCGAATCAATTCGCCGAAGTCTTCGTCATTGGTGGTTACCGCGCCACCTTCGCCGAGCGTAGTCATGTTCTTGTTGGATTGGAAGCTATAACAACTGGCCTTTCCGGCCCCGCCAATGGGTTGGCCCTTGTACTGCGCCGAGACTGCATGAGCTGCGTCATAGATAACGGGTATGCCCGTTTGGGAGGTGATGGCCTCGAAGCCGTCGATGTCGGCGCACAGACCCGAAAAGTGCACGGGAATAATCGCCTTTGTTTTTTTCGTGATTCGACGCCGAACATTCTTGGGGTCCAGGCACATTGTATCCGGATCTATATCAGCGAAGACCACCTTTGCACCTTGGGCAATAGCCGTTGTGGCTGTGCAGACGAACGTCAAGGGCGTGGTGATTACCTCATCGCCGGGGGCAATACCCAGAGCCATCATACACAAATCCAGAGCTGAGCCGCAACTATTGACGGCAATGGCCTTTGCGGCGCCCTCGTGTTTGGCCAAGGCATCCTGAAATTCCGTTTCCTCAGGTAGGGGGAAGAAATCACCACCGGCCTCGGCTACGGCTCGGACTACTTTCATCGCAGCCTCTACGTCGTCCTGTTCGTACACGCCGCCCATGGCACCAAAAGGGATTTCACGGATGTCGAAACGTTTTTCCGGGGGCATTTTCATACTCCTATGCCTTCTTTCGTTGTTTACGTTGCTAAAGGAACAGTTTTTCTATAGGCTGCAGCTATATCGCCAATAGTAGCCGGGATAAGATTTATCTCATGCTTGTCAGCTAATTCGGCGAAATCGGCGATCATTTGCTTGGCCGTCTGAGTTCGAAAATCGCCGGCGTCGTCATATTCGAATAGATTATGCGTGAGAGTGACGATGGCCTTGACAGACTGGGGGCGTTGCTTTTCCCGGCCCAGGATTTTGTCGATCATGTATCGCTGGTTTTTGGCGTCGAATAATTCCACCCGCAGGTCCTGTGGATGCTTTCCCGACCACATCATTGAATCGGGATCTGTTGTGATTGGAACCTCTACCAGATCGAGTCCACCCTCCAAAAGTCGATTGGCCGGGTGCGCATAGTGCACGTGCAGTGGCGCGCCGAGCCAGTTGCTCTTGAGGTTCGTCATATTCCGTCCAGGGAAAGAGTCTGAGCAACTCTCAAAGCCAAGCTCAGCCATCACGGGAAAGGTCGCGTCGTTGGCCGAACCGCTGCCCATGCGGAAGGTTTTAGGAGCAAATCCAAGCGTGTCGGAAAAGAGCTTGATTGCTTCGCTGTACATCTTTCGCTGTTGGTCCGCTGTGTACGCCCCGCAAAAATCATCGTAGCCCGCCGCCTGAGGGTGATAGTGCAGACCTATTTCAAAGTCCTCACCAGCCAGCTCGCAGAGCAAAGCCGAATAGACCACAGCGTCAGAGGGAATGACAAACAGCGTTGCTTTGAGCTTTGCTGATGAGATAAGCTCAGCGAAGCCTTTTGTTGCCCTGCTACCCAGATTCGGATTTTCGATACCCGGCTGAGTTGACTCACAATCAATAGTCCAGCAAACATGGATGTCGGTTTTCATGCTTACGGTCTCTTATTAGTGTGGCTCTGTCACCGAACGTTTCAAAGCGGGACACTGCCGTACATAAGACAATCTGCTTTCCAGATTCATCGGATAGGACAGTGTTTAGCCAAGCAATCTCGCTTCTAAAACTCAGATTATAAGTTACCCAGCTCCGGATCGCCACTTTCAGTTTGCATACTCTCCAGGGTGGATATTGAATCTCCTCTGTCGGCAGGAGACCCCGGAGCCGGCAAGATATCAATCCCGTCTGCCGCCGGGTGAACCTTCACTCGGATTGCCCACAGGGCTTCAGTCCGGGCATCGTATGCGGGCCACCCCCCGGTATGATTGTACACACAGTAAATACTCCCGTCCGGCAAAAGCATCTGGTGCGAGTAGCCGTGGACGCTGGTGTCAACAGCATAGCCCAAGCCTTCTTCCGGGCCGTGCCAGGTTTGACCGCCATCGGGACTGAGTATTACGCGTAGCCCTCCTGTCTTGTAAGAACCATGGAAACAGGCAAGAACACCGCCGGGGGCAAGGACCAGGTGCGGATCAAAAAGGTCAACCCCGATGGAGACAGGTTCCGTCCAGCTTTTGCCACCGTCTTCTGAGAAGTAGATGGGACTTGTTCTGCGTGATATGACAACAATCCGTCCGTCAGGCAGTTCAACAATGGGCGATTCAGCCAGTCCACTTACCCCGTGGATTACCGAAACGACCTCAAAGGTAGCAGCCCGGTCAGTAGAGCGACAGATATTGAGCGGCTGCTTATCACTCCCTGGCTCAAGCTTGCCGCCTACCGTGCAGAGCACGGTTCCGTCTGAGAGCTGGATGGCCGAGCCGTTACCGAAACCTCCGTATGATTCACCGAGAAACTCCTGCGGCTTTGACCAGGTTTTCCCCCCATCGGTGGAACGCATATGCCAGGAGTGTACATTGTTCGGCAAGGCATAAGTAAAATAGGTGCACAACAGTGTGCCGTCGTCTAACTCGAGAATTGTCGGACACCGGTCGTCATGCTCAGTGTCAATCAGCGTCTCCGGCTTCGACCAGGTGAGCCCTTTATCATCAGAATGCATAATATGGGCCCGCCCGCCCCGCGGCGCCCAAATATTCGGCAAACCAGATTTCTGCCATTTTTCAAATTGCTTGCGAGACTCCGGATCCTTCCGAATCTCCTCGGTCCAGGGAACGCTGACGTGCCAGTAGCCGGATGTAAAGGTAAGCAGCCATCTGCCCGACCGTAACCCGGTGATCCCGACCCATGCGACAAAGCCGTTATACCCCTCGTATTCCTCCGGTTGATTGCACCAGGGGCCAACAAGCATCCGGCGACAGAACCGGTACCGGTCTCCCGCCAAATCCTGGCCCGCTACCTTAAAACTGATCTTCCGTTTCATCATATGCTCCCTTTTCCAAACGGCACACTGCCAAAGCTGACATTTCCCATATCAAAGGCTTGGCTACGGAACCAAGCTTTCCAATTTCACAGAAGTATCAAAATTCTCCTCGGATTACAACCAATTGCAGTCTCTTTTTACAAATTTTGTCAGCAGAGCCACCCAAAATCCAGATTATTGGCCCTCGCTCTTTATCAGTCGTTTCTCCTGTAGAATTGATCGAGCTAGTTTCGATCGGTGTCTATTGTCCATGGCAATCGGGGACTAGTCAGTTTTTGCATGCCTTCAAGCGAGCCAACAGATCGTTGAGACCTCCTTCTATAAACCACCAGGTGGCCCGCATCTGGGCCGACGCGCCCGGTTTGAGGGGCTCGACATTGCCGGACCACTCAATCGCAGCGCGGGCTGGGGGGGCAACGGCGCAGAGTGCCAAGCCGATGAAAAAGGCCGTGCTCACCGACAATAGGGTTCTATATGTGTTCATTGAATTTCTCCTTTGCCTGCCAGCCAAGGCAAGCGATTTGTGCCCCGCGTCTTGCGCCTCCACGGTCCGACAATCCTGTCCGCCTGGCCCCCGAGCGAATTCGGGCCGATAAAAGGGCGGCCATAATCCTCCTCCGCCTGGGGATATCTTATCATAATTGA
Source organism: Actinomycetes bacterium (assembly GCA_030631725.1). Classification (GTDB taxonomy): domain Bacteria; phylum Planctomycetota; class Phycisphaerae; order JAACET01; family JAACET01; genus JAACET01. The sequence goes on from DAOVKO010000042.1 coordinate 8,710, forward strand.
AATTATTAGTCAAGTAAATTCCTGGCCATACAGAGGCCCGATGCGGGGGGACTGGCAGATGCCCAAACAAAAACATTGACAGTGGCAGTTGAGGCCGTAGAATGTGGTCTAATTAATGGCCGCGATCGCTGTGAAATGTTCGGATAGTTACCGAGGTATCGCCATCTCCGGCCCATCGAAGTGTTTGCGGCCGGATGGGACGATGCAGGCGAGGCCTCGGCAGATGGAGGCTCACTATGGCGATAGATACGTTCAAGCAGTGGTTGGCAGCTTTTGGGGACGAGGACGAACTGACGGCCTTCAATCTGGCGGTCGTGGCTGAGGGCCTGGACATTATCAAGGACCTGAACGACCAGAATGTGGGCGGGGAGACGGTGGAGGAGCGCATCGGCGAATACAAGAGCTGGGACCCGGAAATCTTCAGAGTGGATAAGGACACCGAGGATCAATATTACAAACGTCTGGCAGCCCGCGGCGAGCCCATCATCTTCCTGAGCGAGGAGGCCGGCCGTGTGGAATTGAATCCCGACGCCTCCGGAGCGAAGAAGTTTGCCGTCTGCGATCCTTTCGACGGCAGCTACCTGTTTAAACGTGGTATCCCCGATTTCTGGTACAGCTCCATGGCCCTGTACGACGAGCAGGGCAAGAGCCTGACCTGTGCTGTGGGCGACGGCGTCCAGCACAAGATCGCCTTCGCTAACGAAAAGGGCGTTTTCATCGTTGACATTGGCAGAGGAAAACCGGAACACAAATTTCAGCTCAATGCTGAATACCGGAATTTGATGGGCCGACAGGACGTAACCGATCTGGCGAAGGCCTCCATCGAATCCTATGCGATGAAACCGAAGAAATACCTGTTTCCGCTGGTGGATGAATACCGCGAGGTCATGGACCCCTTCAAGTTCTTCCTGCCCAACGGCGGGCCTTATGCCTTTGTCGACGTGGCCGAAGGGAAGATTGACTGCTACTTTGCTCGCAAGCAGCCCCACGTGGATATCTTTTCGGGCATCTTTATCGCCCGGCAGGCTGGTGCGGTAGTAACCGACTTTGACGGTAACGAAGTTACTTTTCCCGAAGACGTGGAAACCGTGCACGACGTGCTGGCTAGCACGAATCGCACACTGCACGACAAGGTGCTTGAGCTTATTGCCGGTTGTAAGAAGAAGATGAGCTGACCAGGCGGCGGCCAAGAAAATACGGGAGCAGCAAATGTCAGAAGAAGTATTGAAAATAATGGAATTGAGCGAAGCCGACGTACCGGCGGAACTGAAAGCTGGGATGTATTTCGATTTCAAGGCTCATCCCTTCGAGCACGAGGCACTTTTTGAGCAGACCAGCTCGGTTTGCCAGGCTATCCGCAAGATCGGCGATTACGCCAAGGAATGGCTGGCCGAGGTCATCAAAAAGGCTCGCTCCGAACAAAAGGACACGAAGATTGTTACGTCCGACAACCCCCCAGGTTCCGCCTATATCCAAGGTAGCTTCAAAGCCATTGTCTGTGCCGGAGCGGCTTTTGCGCCTCGATCGGTCATCGGAGCCAAAGACGGCACCGGGCTTATCTTCGTGGGATCCGGGGCCAAGCTGATAGGCTGCGAGCTCTACGTCAACAAAGGCGACATCTATGTGGGCTCAGGGACGACGATTGAAGCCGGGGCCGGTATCAAAGGGGCAAGTATCATCGGCAAGGATTGCGAGATTCGCCAAGGCGCGTATCTGCGGGGCGACTGCATGCTGGGCAACGGATGCACCATTCGCGGAGAAATCAAGAATACGGTGCTGATGGACAAGGCCAACTTTCCGCATCCGTCGTATCTGGGCGACAGCGTGTGCGGATACATGAGCCATTTCGGTAATCAGGCGACTACGGCCAATCTGGGTATCTATGAAGGCCTGCGGGACAACGACAAAAGGCTCAACCTCAAGGTCCGCCTGGGCGGCAAGACCTACGATCTGGGCAGCCCCAAAATGGGCGTGTGCATGGGCGATTTCTGTCAGCTGGGCTGCAACTGCGCCACGGACCCGGGAACGTTTCTCAGACCCTACACCATCGCCTATACCTTGACGCGGATCACGAAGGGATTTTATGGCCCCAACGAGATTCTAAAGAACAAGCCTATGGAGCGCGGGGTGGTCGAAAGGGCGCCCCTGCGACCATTATAGAAAAATCAAAAAGTAAAAATCAAACTGTAAAATGACAGATCAAAATGCAAAAAGTGAGAACGCAAACGATCTGGCGTACCATTGAACTTTTTGAATTTTGATTTGTAGTTTTGATTTCTGCCTTTTGCATTTTGATTTTTCTATAGCGGCCGCAGGGGTGCCCTTTCGACCACCCCGTGCTCCATAGGCTTGTTCTTCAGAATCTCGTTGGGACCGTAGAATCCCTTCGTGATCCGCGTCAAGGTATAGGCGATGGTATAGGGCCGCAGAAACGTTCCCGGGTCCGTTGCGCAGCTGCAGCCCAGCTGGCAGAAGTCGCCCATGCACACCCCCATCTTGGGGCTGCCC
>DAOVKO010000072.1 GCA_030631725.1 Actinomycetes bacterium
CGAATAAACCACCACCGTCTGAACGCCGAGCTCCCGGCAGGCACGCATTATCCGCAGAGCTATTTCTCCCCTGTTGGCTACCAGAATTCTGGAGAACATCTATCTCGTTCCTCACTTATATTTAGCCCCCGGTTTTACCGGGGGTTTCTTTTCTTACTTTGTGCCTTCATGGTAAATCTTCTGTATTTCTTTCTGTATTTATCCTCCTCAGGCCTCAAGCCTTTCTTTGTGCCTCTGTGCCTTTGTGCCTCTGTGCCTTTTTTTATCTGCTTTGTGCTTCTGTGCCTTTCTTCTCCTTCTTCCTCCTACCTCAAGCCTCAAGCCTCAGGCCTCAAGCCTTTCTTCTTCCTTTGTGCCTTTGTGTTTTAGCTAAGCAGGACGCACCTGAAACATCGGCTGGCCGAACTCCACGGCCTCACCGTTACTGACCAATACTTTCTCGACGGTGCCGGCCAGGCCGGCCTTGATTTCGTTCATCACTTTCATAGCCTCGACAACGCAGATCACGGTATCCGCTGTAACCGCATCGCCGACCTGCACAAAGGGCTCGCTTTCCGGACTCGCGGCCTGGTAAAACGTGCCCACCATAGGCGAGACGATACTCTTAAGCTCTTCCCCCACCGCTGAGGCCTCTGCCTGTTCGGCGGGGCTGTTTCCCTTGGTCGGCTGGACTGCTGCCAAGCTCACCGGTTGGACCTGACCGAGAGTCACCGTCGGAACCCCTTCGCCGGGACCACGCTTCAGGGACACCCGGCAATCTCCGTCGCGTATCTCCAGTTCTCGCAGGTCGTTTTTCACCATCAGGTCTATGAGTTTTTTTATCTCTTTTACATCCATGTTATATCCTTCTTTTTAGGCGGCCATCTCGGGAGCATCTTGTCTTCCGCATCGCCCAGGCTGGATCGTCCGGCAGATCGCTGAGAACCCGCCATCCTTTGCTGGTGACCAGCACATCGTTCTCGATCCGAATGCCACCACAGCCCGGCAGATAGATGCCCGGCTCAACAGTAAAGACCATTCCCTCTTCGAGTATATCGCGGCTCTTTGGGCCGATTACAGGTTCTTCATGTACCTCTTTGCCGATTCCGTGGCCGAGTCCGTGGCCGAAATACTTAGCATAGCCGGCTTGGCGGATGACCGTACGTGCCGCTGCGTCCACTTCCCTGGCGGCTACGCCGGGTTTGATTCTCGCCAGAGCAGCGTCAGCGGCCTCGCGGACACTTTGATACGCAGCCTGCAAAGATTGGCAAATGCTATCCAGGAACACCACTCGTGTCAAGTCGCTCTTGTATCCGTCAATGCTGGCACCCCAGTCGAACAGAATCGGCTTACCGGGCTTGATTCGGCCGGGGCCTGGACGGACATGGGGCATGGAAGTCCTTGCCCCGCAAGCAACTATGGTGGGAAAGGCCGGTTGAGAAGACCCGCGGATTTTCATCTCCAGTTCGAGCCTGGCGGCCACTTCCAGCTCCGTCATTGCCGGTTTGAGCCGGCGCAGCACGGCCAAAAAAGAGTCCTGGGCTACCCTGATTGACCGGCGGATGGCGGCCAATTCGCGGGCATCCTTGCATCTCCTGGCCCGGCGGATAAGCCCCTTCGCTGGGACCAATCGTCCAGCTCCCAGGGCCCGACGAAGCTGTTTATGGCCATCCAGGCTGATGGCTGCCGGCTCAAAGCCGATTCGCCCCCGGCGGGCCTGCTTGGCTACAGCAGCAGTTATCGAACCTTTTCGCTCGAAAACCCGCAGCCCGGGACACTCCCGCGTAGCCTGCTCAGTAAAACGGGAATCGCTTATCAATACTGCACTTCGGCGAGTAACAAGCAAGTAGCTCTCTTCCCCGCTGAAGTCGCTCAGATAGCTCACATCCGCGACGGACGTGGCCAAAAAGGCGTCCAACTGCCTGGCTCGCATGGCCAGACGCAGCCGCTTCAGGCGGCTCTGAATGTGAACAGGCGAGGTTTTCGATGATTTGGCGGCCATAAACGCATACTCCGGCAGGAACTTTTGCCCCGAGCTAATCTTATCTGCCCCACAGTCGAAGCTCAACTGTTCATTTTCCGGGCAAAATATTCTTGAAAAAGAATGTTTTGCTGCTAGTATAAGTATAACAAGGGCTGCCATTCTCCTGCCAAGCTTTCGAGGGTATGGGGTTTATACGAGGTTGCAGATGGCTATCCGTTTCAAATGCACCAAGTGCTCCCATTCGTTGCAGGTGCCCGACGAACATGCCGGGCGCAAGGCCAAGTGCCCAAACTGCGGCCAGATTCTCCCAGTACCCGCAGCCGCTCAGGCCCAACCCTCGGCCAAGCCTGCAACTCCGGCCAAGCCTGCAATTCCTGCTGGGCCCAGTGCCATCGGGCCAATCCCCTCTCTGGCCAAAAGGCGAAAGCCGGGCAAGGCCAAACCTAAGCCGTCCTCTAAGCAGACGCAGGGCGCGGAGGACCAGGGCCGACCACCTGAGTTGCGCTCTGCGAAAAAACCCGTTATCTTCGGCGTCATCCTCGCAGCTGTATTGGTGCTGGTTGTAGTCGGTTGGCAGATGGGCTGGTTCGGTTCCAAGAAGGAGCCCACGAGACCCGAGCTTAGGCCAACGGGCAGAACCCCTCCCGGAATCAGAGCCCCGGTCGAGGAAAAGCCCACCATCACAGCCCAGATGCTCCGGGAGCGAACCGATCGACTGGAGCTGCAGATGGCTACTTTGGAACAGCTCTTAGCTGTGGAGCCGGTTACCCCTGCCGTGGACCAGGACCTGATAGGGGCCCTCAAGGCCCTCGAGGAGTTCAGTCGCGAAATACAAGGTCAACTCCTTGTCGGCAGGGACCTGAGCCAGTTGTTGAGCCAGAACAGAAAATGGTTGTATGAAAAAGTGCTCGCCCGAGCTCGGGGGTTAGTTGGCCAATACCGTTTTGCCTCTGCCAAGGGGTTGTTGGAGCAGGTCTTGCCTGCCGGGGCAGTCGCCCCAAAGCCTGACACTGGCCCCCCGATACCAGCAAGGTCCCCTCGAAGAGTCGGCAGGTCCTTGGGCGGTGCCGGTTGGCAGGGCGCTCAGCAGGACTGCAGGGGTTTTGCCAACGGCGAGCTGATCAGGCGTGGCCTCCAGGGCGAGCTCTGCTTATGGGTTCGCGAGGACCCCGAGGGGCTGACTGTCGTAAGCCTCGATGCCCCGGATGCGCTGCAACAGCCCAGAGGTTGGGGCCAAACCCAGCAACAGTGGCAGGAGAAATGGGGCCCGGCCAGGGAACATTTGTCCTTTATCACGCAGCTTCAGGCCCAGGCCGAAGCCGAGCAATACACGGCCAGGGCCGGCCGGCTGTATGTCACGATTCGAGACCTGGAAAGAAGGTGTATGACCTTCGAGACCCCGGCCCAGGCCGATACCCAACTGATGAAGCGATTGGCTCGCCAAAAAGCCGACTACAAAGTGTACGAGCAATTACGCGGCATGATCGCCCGCTGTCGTTACGGCCAGGCCTTGCAGTTGGCTCAGCGGCGCATTAAGGAGAACTCGGCCAACCCTGACAACTATCACTGGTTGCTGCGTTGTTACCTCGAGAGCTACAATACCAAGCCGTTGGAGATGGATTCGGCCCTGCTGCTGGGCTGTGCCGAGAAGATGGCCGAACTATCCAGGTATGATTTGCCCAACAACTTGCTGGCTCTGAGTCTAAGGGCTTTTGCCCTGCCCGAAGGCCTCGGTAGTTCGACATACGGCGACTTCGTTCGGAGCCGGACATCCCAATTGAACAAGCTCGCCGAATACGCCGAGCGCTACGAAGCGGTGGTCGAGTGGATGAAAGGCGAGAGCAGGGATATGGTTCTGCGTGATTTTGAGTATAGCCCTTTCCTTGCCGGTGAGCCGGTGGAACTGCTGGACCGCCAAGGCGTCCTCTATACTTTGTATGGCCGTGGGGGATCGCCCGGCCGAGCTGCGCTGATCTTGGCCAGGGTTAAGCGGGCTCAACAGGAGCAGGGATTGAGTTTGCATATGCCCAACGGTTGGCGATACCAGTTGTGGAACGTTTATCCGCCGGCTGGCTCGGCCGATCTGGATGCCGCCTCGGCGGCGAGTGTATCCGAGCCGATTTTCAAGCCGGTGCTGGACCTTGGCCAGATCAATGTTTCAAAGCTACCCACGGAGACGACCATACCGGTAGTCAACAGTTTGACCGTATTGCACTGCCAGCAGGACAGCGACCAGCGCCGTGGCGGTTGGAGCCTGCGAATTTCCCGCAGCGCTGTGAACGCCGAACAACTCGAGGCGGACTCGCGGCCCACTGGCACACCGAGGACCTCGGGCAGACCGAATGCAACGCGCAAGCCGGCCTTTCTCGGGGCAGGCCGAACCAGCAGCACCCCTCGGTCCCCTGCGCGTGACCAAGGGAGCGAGGCAGACAAATACATATGGATCAACTTCACTGCCGGCGGACGCGGAGCTACTGTTGATGGTCAGGATCAGCCTATAACCTGTCTGGTACGCAGCCGCCGGCGCAAAATTGCATACTTCAGCGACGCTAAAGGCGACTACGTGCTCGGTTTGGCTGGTAAACGCTTCTACGCCGAAAAAACTGGATTGCTCCAGACGCTTAACGAGAAAGGTCCCAATTGGTGCCTGGCTCTGGATGCCAAGGCCTATCCGCCTGAGTTGCGGGAGAAGATGGACGAGTATGAGCAGTTCACTGCTCCGAGGCCTTCTCCCGGCCGTCCGAGCTTCGGCCCTGGCCCTGGTCCTCCTGGCCCTGGTCCTGGCCCTAGGCCCATCGGCAGGCCCAGAACTACTCCCGAATCTCGATCTGCCCGCCAGGGTCGGTTCACTGTCGCAGAAGCTGCCTCCTGGCTGAGCGACTTGGCTGCTCAGCGCTCGGCGCCGCTTGGGCGGCGGATCTCTGCGGCCAGGAGAGATCGGAGCGGCTCGGCACTCGTTGTGGGCAGATGGTTGAACTGGCAGGGAACAATCATAGCTCAACTGGACGGGCGCATCAAACAGTTGGGCAGGGATATTTTTGCCGAGCCCATGTTTTGTACTGTCCAGGCCGCAACCGATTTGTTCAACAGCGCCGACACCTCTTACCAGGCGAGTTTGCAGGCTTGGCCGACCTTGGCCGGGGAAGTCTACAAAGAGACCAATAAGTCCAGGCTCTCTCGCCTGCTGGGGCTCAAGGACGGGGGTTCGAGTCGCTTCGGGCGGACGCAGGGCCTGACGGCTATTGACGTGGATAAGGCCTCTTTGCGTGCGGAGGTTCTTCTGGCGTCGGGCGATTCCAACCAGGCCATAGCCATATATACTGACTTGATTGGGGTTTTATCGCTTCGGCTGCAGCAGGCCATAACTCAAGACCTGCTATTGCGGCCATTACGGGGCAGTGACAGGCCTTCGGGGCAGTCCCAACCTGACCTGTTTGGAGGGGATCTGAACTTATCGGTTAATCGGCGAAGCCGTGGAGCCAGCCCCGGGCCTCCTAGAAGCCGTGGAGCCGGCCCCGGGCCTCCTAACTTATCGGTTAATCGGCGAAGCCGTGGAGCCGGCCCCGGGCCTCCTAGAAGCCGTGGAGCCGGCCCCGGGCCTCCTAGACGAGCCCGACGCCCGGGCCGCTCAACAATCCAGGACAGCCTCAGGCTGTCCCCCCAAGAGGAGCAGTTCTTCGCTGATGCGGATTTGCTGGTCAGGGCCTGTGCTGGAAGGGCCGCCGCCCTGCAGCAGGTGGGTTTGGCCGCCCAGGCGCGGCAGAGCCTTCGGCAGGGGTCCAGCCGGGTCCGAGGATATCTGTTGACGGAACTGACTGAGTTCATCCAGTACCGCCGGAGCCGCCGAATGCCTGTATCCGCCCAGTTGCGGGCAATAAGGCAGAGGTGGCAGGCGATGTCCCGGGAAAAAATCGGTGCCGGTCTGAGCCGTGCTTTACAGGCCGCCCGGGGCCAAGCCATTAGCGGGCTCTCGAGCCCGGAAGTGGCCGCGACCGCACCGACTGTTTCGACAGAACCAAGCAAGCCTCCCATGAGCCTGGCCGTCTGGTTGGATAGCGGGACTGTGGACCGCTCAGTGCTAGAGCCCGAACGGTTGATGATTGCCGCTCAGTTCAGTTGGATTCGGGACTCGATTGCCCTTGACCAGACCGAGTCCGGCGAGCCGCTGGCCCCAGCCGAGCGTGCCGAGCAAATAATCGAATTGGCCCAAGCCTATCAGAGCAGCGCCGAGGCTAGCCCGGCCACGGCAGAGGCCCTGTGGCAATTGGGCTCGTTCATGGCCGCTATGGGCTACCAAGCCGAGGCCTGGGATTGCCTTGGCCAAGCTGGGGCCATATACAGCGAATTGGCCCAAGCCCTTCTCTCTGAGACTTCCGACTCCCAGAGCCGCTCCGAGCAGAAGCAACAGGACCACTCCACTTACGCTTTCCGCACAGCCGCCCTGGCCGCGCTGACTGAGGCTGCCGCTATTGCTGGGGATGATCCTCTTTGGGCAAAGTGTTCTGCGCCGTTGGCCGCTGAGACTCGCGCCAAACTCTTGCAGTTGCGGCGAGGCTGGTCCGGGGTCTTGGCCGGCAGTGAAGAACCGCCCGCAATACTGAGCAGTTCCAGCCATGCCTTGCGGATTGTCGCGGAACTGGCCGAGGCAAGAGCCTATGGCCGGCCAAGGATGCGTTTCTGGTGGTGGCATTATCCGCCGGAACTTTCTCAACGACAGCTTTCGGTTGGACGGCGAGGACCCACACGCCCAGGCACAAGCCCAGCCAGGTCCAGGGAATCTTCGCGGCGGCCTAAGCTCGAATACAGCGAGACTCAACCGAAGACCAGGCCTGGCCGGCGCTCCCAGCCCCGTCGTCGTGGCTCGCCCCAGCCTATCGACCCCATGCTACCCCCAACACCGGGATCTCGGCTGGGAATATAGTAAACCCCTTAGCAAAAGGCCGGAAATATCTTCTCCCGGTAATCTGGGGGCTAGATTATGCCCGGCGAAAATAGTATTCTTATCTGCCTTGATTCAATCTCAGACGCACGCCCAAGCCCGGAGTCTTGCCATGGACGAAGCCATCGCCAAAGCTCAGGCCCTGATTGAGGCTCTGAATTACATCCGCAAGTTCCGCGGGCGAATCGTAGTGGTCAAGATCGGCGGGGCGGTAATGGATACTCCGGCCGCCCTGGATGGTCTCTTGGCCGACGTGGTTTTCATGGCTACGGTTGGTATGCAGCCCATTGTTGTCCACGGCGGGGGAAAGGCCATATCGGCGGCCATGGCCGAGGCCGGCCTGGAAGTCAACTTCGTCCAGGGCCAGCGATATACTGACGAGCGGGCCCTCAGCGTGGCTGAACACGTCCTGGTCAACCGGATCAACGCCCATATCGTCGAGACTGTCGTGCGGTCCGGCAGCTCGGCCATCGGTATGCATTCGCTGGCCAGTTGCGTATTGCTGGCCGAGCGCCTGTTTCTCGAAGGCGACGAGGGCCAGCGCATCGACATCGGCCTGGTGGGGGAAGTTACCAAGGTCCAGAGCCAAGTCCTCCACGCCTTGTGTCAGGCCGGCACCATTCCGGTGATCGCCCCCATTGCTCGCGACCGCTCCGGCGGAAAGCTCAACGTAAACGCGGACCTGGCAGCGGGAAAAATAGCCGCGGCTGTTAAGGCAGAAAAGCTGGTCATGGTTTCCGACACCCACGGCGTGCGCACCGTTGCCGATGACCCTGATTCGCTGGCCGCCAGCCTGACAGAGCAGCAGTTGCGCGACTTGGCCGAGAGCGGCGTCATCACCGCCGGAATGAAGCCCAAGGTCCAGGCCTGTCTCGAAGCCCTCGCCGCCGGCGTGGGCAAAGCACATATCATCGACGGCCGACTGGACCATTCCCTGCTGCTGGAGATATACACCGATAAAGGTGTGGGCACCGAAATACTCAAGTAGCTATCTTGTGGTCTTTGGCAAATAGGAGTGAACAAGCAAAGTGAAAGAAGAAAAAATAGATACCAAGAAGATCATCAAACAATACGACAAGTACGTGATCGGCAACTATAGTCGGCTGCCGCTAGTTTTCGTCCGCGGCCAAGGCAGTTATGTCTGGGACGCCGACGGCAAACGCTATCTGGATATGTTCCCCGGATGGGCGGTCAGCGGCCTGGGCCATTGCCCCCAGCCGGTGGTCGAGGCCATTCGCAAGCAGGCCGGCGAGTTGATCCACATGGACAACACCTTCTACACCGTCCCCCAAGGCCGTTTGGCCCGGCTGATCTCCAAAAAGTCTTTTGGCGGCAAGTCTTTCTTCTGCAACAGCGGCACCGAAGCCGTCGAGGCCGCCTTGAAATTAGCCCGTCTAGCCACGCCGGAAAAGAAGTACCGTTACATTACCGCTTTAGGCAGTTTTCACGGCCGGACTTTTGCTGCGCTTACTGCCACTGCTCAGTCGAAGCACCACCAGGGTCTTTCTCCACTGCTGCCCGGATTCAGCTATGTGCCCTTCAACGATGTGTCTGCCCTGGAAGAAACCTTCGACGACGAGGTGGCTGCTGTGCTGCTTGAACCCATCCAGGGCGAAGGCGGTATCAATGTCGCCAGTGATGAATTTCTGATCAAGGCCGCTGAGCTCTGCCGCCAACACAACGCTCTGCTCATCCTCGACGAGGTCCAAAGCGGTATGGGCCGAACCGGAAAATGGTTCGCCTATCAGCACACGCCGATCGAGCCGGATATTATTACCATGGCCAAGTCGCTGGGCGGCGGAGTGGCTATCGGCGGAATCTGCGCCAGCCCCCAGGTCGCCGAGGCTCTCAAACCCGGCACTCATGCCTCTACTTTCGGGGGCAACCCCTTGGCAGCCGCCGCTGCCGTGGCCGCCATAGAGATGATCGACAGCGAGGGCCTCTTAGCCCGGGCCGCCGAGTTGGGTCGACACATTATGACTCGCTTGGCCGCCATGAAAGAAAAGTTCGATTGTATCAGCGACCTCCGTGGTCGCGGCCTGATGATCGGCATAGAACTGGACATCCCCGGGGCCCAGCTCGTCAACGCCTGCCTCCAGAAAGGCCTGCGGATTAATTGCACTCACGAGACGGTCCTGCGTTTCATGCCCCCCCTCACCGCCACCGAAGAGCAGATTGACCAGGCCCTGGATATCCTGGAAACTGTCATGACCGAAAGCGTCCCGGCCATTCGTTCAGCCGCCGAGCCTGAATAACCGTGCCCAGGTAGTAGTTGTGTCATTCTTGCCTCTTTATCGTGATCCTTGGTGGTCTTTGAAAGCCCCCGGCCTACGTGCCGGGGGGCTTCACTTTGTGCCCCTGGGCCTTTATTTATATTTAGCCCCCGGTTTTAGGGGTCCCCAATCGCGATATTTCGCGATTGGGGGGCCCACCGGGGGTTCATTTAATTCCGGAGCCGACTGATGAGCCGCCGGGACGCTCGCCGAGCCG
>DAOVKO010000134.1 GCA_030631725.1 Actinomycetes bacterium
CTATTCTCTACAGGCCGCTTGCGCCGAGGCCCGCCGCTGTCTCCGCTGCGACCTGGAGTGATTATTTACGCAAGGTTATAAAATATGCCCCAAGAAATCTCTCTTACCATCGACAACACTCAAGTCAACGTACCGGAAGGTACTACCATCCTCCAGGCCGCCCTCGGCGCCGGCATCGACATTCCCCATCTTTGTTATGATCCTGCTTGGGGCTTGCCGCCCAGCAGTTCCTGTCGGCTCTGCCTCGTCGAACTCGAAGCTGCCGGATCCCTCGTGCCTTCCTGTTCCCATCCTGTCGCAGCGGGAATGGTCGTCCGCACCGACACCGAAAAGCTCCGCCAGACCCGCCGCATGGTTATTGAGCTTCTGCTCTCCGACCATCCGCACGACTGTTTGACCTGTGATAAAGCCGGAAACTGCAACCTCCAGAAATACGCCTACGAATTGGGCGTAAAGCAGCCCAGCTTTCCCGTTGACCCGATTCCCCTCGAGCCCGAGCGCGACGGCCCAGCCATCGTCTACGACCGCTCCAAGTGCATCCTTTGCGGCCGATGCGTCCAAATCTGCCAGGACTTCCACGCCTCCGGAGCCATCGATTACTTCGGACGAGGTTTTGACACTCGCATCTCGCTACCGCCCGACCAATCCCGCCGGCAATCCGTCTGCACCGAGTGCGGCAACTGCATCGATGTCTGTCCCACAGGGGCCATGTCCGCCGCCGGCGCCGAAGGTGCCGGACGCGAGTGGGAGTTCGAAACCGTCCCCACCATCTGCCCCTATTGCGGCTGTGGCTGCACTATTGTAATGAACATTCGCGACAATCGAGTTGTCCGGGTCAGTTCTCACCCTGACCTGGGAATCAACAAGGGCCTCTTGTGCGTCAAGGGCCGATTCGGCATCGACTTCATCAGCCATGAAGAGCGCCTCACCACCCCGCTGATTCGCCGCGACGGAAAGCTTACTCCCGCAACCTGGGACCAGGCCCTGGATTTGGTGGCCTCTCAGCTGGGAGAAATCAAAGACAAGTTCGCCCCGGACGCCATCGCCGGCTTGGCCTCGGCTAAATGTACCAACGAAGAAAATTTCATCTTCCAGAAGTTCATTCGGGCCGTCATCGGCACCAACAACGTTGACCACTGCGCCCGCCTTTGCCACGCCTCCACCGTTGCCGGGCTGGCCCGGGCCTTCGGCTCTGGGGCCATGACCAACTCCATCGAGGACTTTGAAGTTACCGACTGCATCTTTGTCATCGGCTCCAACACCACCGAGTGCCACCCGATCATCGGCTCAGCTATCAAACGCGCCGCCGTTCAGCGAAACGCCCCGCTCATCGTCGCCGACCCGCGTGCCATCGAGCTCACCGAGTTTGCCACCATCCACATGCAGCAGAAGGGCGGTACCGATGTAGCCCTCATCAACGCCATGATGCACGTCATCCTGGACGAGCAACTGGAGGACAAGCAGTTCATCGCCGAACGCACCGAAGACTTCGACCAACTCCGAAAAGCCGTCGAAGCATACACACCCAAGATGGCGGAAAAAATCACCGGCGTTCCCGCTGCCGACATCACCCGCGCCGCTCGCATCTATGCTCAAGCCCCAGCCGCTTCCATCGTCTACTCCATGGGCATCACTCAGCACACCACCGGCACCGACAACGTCCTCTCCCTGGCCAACTTGGCCATGCTCACCGGCAACCTCGGCAAGCCTGGCGCCGGCGTGAATCCCCTTCGCGGACAGAACAACGTTCAGGGCGCCTGCGACCTGGCCGCCCTGCCCAACGTCTACCCCGGCTACCAGAAGGTCGATGACTCCCAAATCCGGGCCAAGTTTGAAAAAGCCTGGTCCGCCAAGCTCTCCCCTAAGCCCGGCCTTACCGTCGTGGAAATGATCAACGCCGCAGCCGACGGCACCATCAAAGCCATCTACCTCATGGGCGAAAACCCCATGTTATCGGACCCTGACGTCAACCACGTCGAAAAAGCCCTCAAGAATCTTGACTTCCTTGTTGTCCAGGACATCTTCCTCTCGGAGACCGCCCAGTTAGCAGACGTCGTCCTGCCCGCCAGAGCCTTTGCCGAGAAGGACGGGACTTTCACCAACACCGAGCGCCGCGTCCAACTGCTCCGCGCCGGTCTGCAGCCTCCTGGCCAATCCCGCCTGGACTGGGACATCATCTGCGATCTCGCCCGCCGCATGGGCTATCCAGTCTCTTACGACCACGTCTCGCAGATTCAGGACGAAATCGCCTCGCTGACACCAATTTATGGCGGAATCACCTACGACCGTCTGGCCAACCAGTCCCTGCAATGGCCCTGCCCCGACGCCGATCATCCCGGCACTCCCTACCTCCACAAGGGTCGTTTCACGCGAGGCCTGGGCAAGTTCCACCCCGTCGAGTTCATCCCTGCCAGGGAGCTTCCCGATAAGGATTATCCATTTCTTTTGAGTACAGGCCGCATCCTCGAGCACTTCCATACCGGCACTATGAGTCGCCGCTCGAATGTGTTGGACGAATTGGTTTCGGTCGGGGCTATTGAGCTGAACCCCGCTGACGCCGACAGGCTCGGCGTCGTTGACGGCCAAAAGGTCCGCGTCGCTTCACGCCGTGGGCAGATCGAGATCGCCGCTCGCCTTACCGACCGCGTTGCCCCCGCCACGGTCTTTTTAGCTTTTCACTATCGTGAAGCCCCCGCAAATCGCCTGACCATCGCCGCCTTGGACCCCATCGCCAAGATCCCCGAGTTCAAGGTCTGCGCCGTAACCATCCAACCGTGTTAGTCTAACGCCCCTGGGCTACGCCCCAGGGGGTAATGCTTTACGGCGATCACACCATCCGCCGTTTCAAGAACCGCTAGCTCCAGTAGTTCATTTATCGGCCCCCAACCCGGCCCTCGGGGGAATTTGTCCATAAGTGCATATATTGTAGTGAGTTCTGTGTATTATATCTACGCGAGAACCCGCAAAACCTGACTCATAAACATTGTTGAGCCATCGGCTGGCCCGGAATACCTGCCGAAAAATCGGCACAGTGTGGTTTTTTTCTGTATTTTTGTCCATTTGACCGAGTTTTTTTTGATAATGCTTGGATTTACAGTCGATTAGTAACCAATGGAGTGCTAGATTATCGGGGTCTGATTCTCCGTGTGGCAAAGCTGTTGAAAAATTTTTCGTAAATTTTTTATTGACAGCAGGGTTGCGAATATCATACAGTGCTAAATTCAGCTTAGCTCTTTGTTTGCCAGGCTTGGCAGAAGTGTGTGTATGTATAGCTCGGTGTACAGGACAGTTACGGCTCATATGGCTTGCTGTCCTGCTGATTATCGTAATATGCTTATCGCCTGATCGCAGTATAGGGTTGGGTGTAAGGCGCCCAGGGCGGCTCGAATATGTTTCTCTGCGCTGCTGTAGCTCAGTGGTAGAGCACGTCCTTGGTAAGGACGGGGTCATGGGTTCGACCCCCATCAGCAGCTCTTCTTGCCCTTGGCCGACGCTGAACAGCTTTTGCCTCTCGGCTAGCCGCGCTGCTGTCCGTGAATCGTGAATATCGTAATGTTTCGCCCGCAGACACCGCCAAGCTTTCTGTGGGCTCGCTGTCCTGAAGAATACTTCTGAGCAAAGGAAGGTTGGTGTGAAATGGCAAAGAAGGAGGTCTTTGAGCGGACCAAGCCGCACGTTAATGTCGGGACCATTGGGCACGTTGATCATGGCAAAACGACCTTGACTTCGGCCATTACC
Organism: Actinomycetes bacterium; assembly: GCA_030631725.1. Classification (GTDB taxonomy): domain Bacteria; phylum Planctomycetota; class Phycisphaerae; order JAACET01; family JAACET01; genus JAACET01. Next base: position 3,739 of record DAOVKO010000134.1, read on the forward strand.
TCGGTATTGGCCAAGGAAGGCCTAGCCAACGCCCGTACCTACGACCAGATAGCAAAAGCTTCGGAAAAGGACGGACGAAGGGATGCCACTAAAATCCTGACCATCGCCGTAGCCCATGTGGAGTATTCCTCGGTCAATCGCCATTACGCTCATATCGACTGTCCAGGACACGCAGACTATATCAAGAACATGATTACCGGCGCTGCCCAGATGGACGGAGCTATCTTGGTCGTCTCCGCTGCCGACGGGCCAATGATGCAGACCCGTGAGCACGTCCTCTTGGCCAGGCAGGTTAACGTACCGGCCTTGGTAGTCTTCCTCAACAAAATCGATCTGGTCGACGATCCGGAGCTCATTGAGCTCGTGGAGCTCGAGGTCCGCGAGCTGCTCAGCAAGTACGAATTTCCCGGCGATGACATCCCCGTCATAAAGGGCAATGCCTTGGCAGCCATGAAGGGCGAGGAGGGAGCCTATGCCTGCATCAAGGAGTTGATTGAAGCCCTGGATACTTACATTCCCGAGCCTGTCCGCCAGACGGATTTGCCTTTCCTTCTGCCGGTCGAGGATGTTTTCAGTATTAAGGGCCGCGGTACCGTAGGTACTGGGCGAATCGAGCGCGGCATGGTAAAGGTCGGAGATAGCGTTGAAATCGTTGGCTTGGCAAGCGAACTCCGCAAGGTTGTTGTTACCGGCGTCGAAATGTTCAACAAAACACTCAATGAAGGCCAGGCCGGTGACAACGTCGGCTGTTTGCTCCGAGGCGTCGAGAGAAAGGAGCTCAGGAGAGGACAGGTCCTCGCCAAACCCGGCAGTATCACGCCGCACACCAAGTTCCAGGCCCAGGTCTACGTTCTGACCAAAGAGGAAGGTGGACGGCACAGCCCGTTTTTCCCCGGTTACAGACCCCAGTTCTATTTCCGCACCACTGATGTGACTGGTTCTGTTCTAAAGTTAGTGTCCGAAAGTGGCAAGGAAGCTGAGATGTGCCTGCCCGGCGACAACATCGTTATGGAGGTCCAGATCGGCTCACCCATTGCCATGGAGGACGGCCTGCGCTTTGCCGTCCGGGAGGGCGGACGTACCGTCGGCGCCGGTGTGGTTATAAAGGTGATTGAGTAGTAAGGTATATCAAGAATCAAAAGGTAAGAATCAAAAATACATATCAAAATGTAAAGACTTATCTTCGCTTTTTGAATTTCCGAAGGACGCTTCGCGTTGATTTAGCGAAACGCTGATAAGAGTCATCTTGCAGTTTGATTCTTGCTTTTTGATATTCCTATGCAGAGGTGTCAAAATGGCCAAAGGCCCGGCAAGGGAATGGGTGTGGTTGGTATGCACCGAAACCAGGGACCAAAATTACAGAACCCAGGTAAAAGCCGGCACAAAAAAACTGGAATTGGTAAAGTATTCTCCCAGGTTGCGAAAGAGGACCCTTCACAAGATCAGCCGTAAAAAGTAGTCCAGGCTGCTGTCTCTTTCCTCCAGGCCGCCGTCCGCTACGCCAGGCCGAATACAGTACTCCTGTTTGCTTGCTCGGCTGTTCGCCGGACCGACCGAACGCCTAGGAACATGGCTGATGACTCGTTGGATTCGCCCGAACCGCCCTGTTCGTTTGGGCACGCGATTCGGACCCTGACAGGCCAGTAGCTCTAATTGGCAGAGCACCGCGCTCCAAACGCGGGGGTTGGGGGTTCGAATCCCTCCTGGCCTGTTGCTTGATGGCTGGAATGATACAGATAATGCCTCGGCGGTAGGAAGCTAATGCAGATTTACAGAAAAACCCAGGGCCGCTGGACCAGATTAGGAACTGTTGCCGGCGCAGGCGTACTCATTGTCATTGGTGCCTGGTACACCTGGCACGAATTGCCCTTAGGCCTGGGCCTATACCGGGCCATTATTCCTTTGATTATCATGCTCGCCTGTTTCTATGTTTTGCTCCGAGTGGTTAACAGTAAAAGGCCCGCCGATTTCATGATCGCTACCGAAGGCGAAATGAAAAAAGTCTCCTGGTCCAGCAAAAAGGAAATCATCGGTTCCACCAAGGTGGTTATTGTTACTTTGCTGATTATGGGCCTTGTCCTCTTCTTGGTGGATTTGTTTTTTATGAGGTTAATGAAGTTCCTCAATGTCCAGCAGTTTTAGTCTTGCTCGGGCATTAGCCCGGCGCCCGGAAAAACCCTTATGGCTGAGAAAAGCTGGTTGGTACTCAGGGTTGCCTCAAACAAAGAGGACTCCGTGCGCGAGACCCTGGAAAAAAAGATCAAAATCGAAGGGCTCGAGGACTTCGTTGGCAGAATCCTCGTTCCCAGCGAACGCATCAAACGCATCAAAGCCGGACACCAGCGCATCCAGCAGCGCAAGCTCTATCCCGGATACGTTTTCGTGGAGATGGCTCTCGAAGAG
>DAOVKO010000205.1 GCA_030631725.1 Actinomycetes bacterium
GAGTGCGAGCCTTACCTGACCAGCGATTATCGGCTCATGCTCGAAGACCCCTTCTGGATCGTAGCCGGTTTGTTGCTGGCCATGCGAGCCACCGGCGCCTGTCGGGGCATCATTGCCATCGAGGACAACAAGCCCCAGGCCCTCGCCGCCATGCACATTGCCATAAGCGATTACCCCCAGCTTTCGGTGCAATCCTTGCAGACGAAGTATCCCCAAGGCGGCGAGCGCTCCTTATTGCCGGCATCGGTGGCCCGGATCATTCCTACCAAGGGTCTGCCATTGCACGTAGGCGTAGTGGTGCTCAATGTCGGCACGTCTGCAGCACTGGCACGAGCGGTCCTCAATGGGTCGGGCCTGACTCACCGGGTAATAACTGTTACCGGCCAAGGCATAGCTAGACCCGCAAACGTCTTGGTTCCTGTCGGAGTGGCCTTGGGCAAGGTCCTGGATTATTGCGGAGGCCTAACAGACAGCGCCGCCCAGATCATTATGGGTGGACCGATGATGGGCAACACGGTTTCAAACCTCGATCTGCCCATTACCAAGGGTATCTCCGGCGTTACCGTACTCGCTGAGTCGCAGCTGGATCGCCGCCCCGAGCGACCCTGCCTCCGCTGCGCCAAGTGCGTGGACCATTGTCCGATCAAGCTCAATCCCACGGGGATTGCTCACGCCGTCAAGCTGCGCGAATTCGAGCTGGCCCGCCAGCTGAACCTCGAGGCCTGTGTGGAGTGCGCCTGCTGCGGATACATCTGCCCCAGCCGCATCCCCCTGGTCCAGTACATGCGCTCCGGCAAAGCCGCCCTGCGAACGATGGAACAAGCTAATGGGAACTAATAAATCATCACCATTGGTTATTAACTCAAACTGAGCGGTTTCGAGAGGAATGTTACTGTATGTCATTGCGAGGAGTGAGCTTAGCGAACGACGAAGCAATCTCGATTTTTGGGCGTTTGAGATTGCCACGGCCTTTGAAAGCCCTCGCAATGACATAGAAACGCGATTTATGCCCCCTGAACGGTTACGAAATAAGAAATAACAAATGACTGATGACTAATAGCTAATAACTCTGATCTGCACAAGAACAATGGCCAAAGAAACTCACCTTCATGTCGGTCCCACGCCGCACGTCTCGGCACCGCTGACGACGTCTCGGATGATGGCCGATGTACTTATCGCTCTTATCCCCGTGGCGGTAGTAGCGGCGATACTATTTGGCTGGAATGCATTGCGAGTAGGGGCGTTGTGCGTAGGGACCTGCGTAGCTACGGAGATGATTTTCAACTTCTGCCGCAAGAAGCCCAACTCCCTGGGTGATTTTTCCGCGGTGGTTACGGGGCTGATCCTGGCCTTTTCCGTTCCCCCGACGCTGCCCTGGTTTGCCTGCGTGATCGGCTCAGCCGTAGCCATCGGGATAGCCAAGATGATTTTCGGCGGTTTAGGTTCGAATATTTTCAATCCGGCCATGGTCGGCCGGGCCTTTCTGATGATCTGCTTCGGGCAATTGATGACCACCTGGACTGCCCCAGGGGTGGAAGATACAGCCAAAATATATGCCACGACCAGGGCTACACCTTTGGCGGTAGCTAAGTTTACTGAGTCCGATAAACTCAAGGCCCTGGAGGAAGTTTCCCCAGAAGAGTACGAAAAATCGCTGGAGGTGCGGTCGGGCAGCTCGGACGTCTTATTTGACTTGTTACGCGGATCGGTGGCCGGCTGTCTCGGCGAGACCTCAGCCTTGGCCATCTTGATCGGCGGCATCTACCTGCTCTTGCGCAAAACCATTTCCTATCAGATAACATTGGGAATGATCGGGGCCATCCTGATTTTCGCCGGCCTGGGCCATTATCTCGCCCCCCAGCAGGTCATGCACCCCTTGGGACATCTCTTTGCCGGCGGGGCCATGTTCGGAGCATTTTTCATCGCCACCGACCCGGTCAGCTCTCCGCTGAGCACCACCGGCAGATGGCTTTTCGGGATAGGCACCGGCGTGTTGGTGATGGTGATCCGTATCTTCTCGGGCTATCCGGAGGGCGTCATGTTTGCGGTGCTGATCATGAATGCCGTCGCTCCTTTACTGGACCGCTGGACCGTGTCGGCTCCGCTGGGCGCAAAGGTAAAAACCGCCGCGGGCTCTTGAGTGAGGAATAGTTAGGGTGATCAACTTTATCAAACAGTCCGCTCTGGTGCTGATCCTGGCCGTGGTCTTCGGCTCAGGCTTGGCCGTCATATACGCCTGGACCAATCCGCTCTATATAATCAATCAGGAAGAAGCTACCCTCGAATCTATCGCTAAAACAATCCCCGGGGCTGACACAGCCAAGAATCTGCAGACATCAGAAGTGGAAGGGATCGAGGGATACAAGGTCTATCGTGTCTTCGATTCCCCAGACAACGCCAAGGAAAGGCTGCTGGGCTGGGCCTACGTAGCCAAGGGCAAGGGATTCGGAGGGGATATCAAATTACTCATCGGCCTGAATGCCCAGGCCGACGCCTTGGTCGGCATCGACGTCCTGGAGGACGTGGAGACCCCGGGTTTCGGCAACTATATAAACGACGAAGAACGCTGGAAGAGCAAGTTTCGCCCGCGCGATGGAAAGGCCCTGTCTCTGGAAAGGAACTTGGTGGTAATCAAGACCACGCCGAAGAAGTCTTATCAGATTCAGGCCATTACCGGAGCGACTATTTCTTCCAAGGCCGTAGTTTCAATTATTAACGACACAGCTGGGGAGGTTGCGGCCCAGATAAAGCAAGAGGACTGATGCAGATGGCTGACAAAAGTAGCGAACCAAGCTCACTGACCCGGTTTATCAACGGCATCCTGCCGGAGAACCCGGTTCTACGCATGGTCCTGGGGATTTGCCCGACGTTGGCGGTAACCGCCAGCGTCAAAGGCGCCATTACCATGGGCCTGGCAACCACGTTCGTGCTCTTCTGCTCAAACTTTTTCGTCTCCCTGCTGAAGAGGTTCCTTCAGCCGCACCTGCGGATACTTGTCTTTACCATAATCATTGCCACTTTCGTGACCATTGTGGACATGTTCCTCAAGGCTTTCATGTATGACATGTCGCGTACCCTGGGTCCCTATATCCCACTGATTATCGTCAACTGCATCATCATCGCCCGGGCCGAGGCCTGTGCCAGCAAGAGCCGACTACTGCCTTCCCTGGCCGATGCCCTGGGAATGGGTTTGGGCTTCACCTTGGCTCTGCTAATCTTGGCCAGCGTCCGCGAGATCTTGGCCGACGGCACCTGGCTGAACTTCCCCGTGATGTGGGAAGGTTTTACCACCTGGACCATTATGAAACTCGCCCCCGGCGCCTTCTTGACCTTTGGCCTGGTCGTGGGGGCCAATAATTTCATCCGCCGCAAACTTGAAGAAAGGAAGAGCTAGCCATGACCGTTGAGCTGCTGCTTATCCTTTTGACCGCGGTGTTGATCAACAACCCCGTGCTCTATTATTTCCTGGGCCTTTGTCCTTACCTGGGCGTTTCCAACAAGGTGGACATGGCCTTGGGCATGGGAATGGCGGTTACCTTTGTCATGACCGTCGCCGCCAGCATGACCTGGGCCATCAACAACCTGGTAATCTTCTATCTGGGCACCAGCAGCATTGCTATCGACCTGGGCTTTCTGCGTTATATCATTTTTATCTTTGTCATCGCCGGCACCGTGCAGTTGGTGGAGATGTTCCTCCGCAAGTTCTTTCCGCATCTCTACGACCGCTTCGGCATTTTCCTTCCGCTTATCACCACCAACTGCGCCATTCTGGGCTGCTGCCTGTGGATTGACGTAAAGGGATTTAATCTAGTCGCCGGCGAGCAGGGCTTGGCCGTTTCCTGGAAGTTCGCTCAGGCCCTGCTTTTCGGCATCGGAAACGGTTTGGGTTTCACCCTGGCCATTTGCC
>DAOVKO010000162.1 GCA_030631725.1 Actinomycetes bacterium
ATCGACCATGGCGTCGCCGACGAGCTTGGCTTCAAGAGCCCTGGCGGCATGTCGCCCAAGCACCGAAAACAGAGCGGCGACAGGGGCGTTGAATTGCCCAAGGAGGGAGCCAATAAGGTCTTCGGTTTTGGCTGCTTTCTTAACGTAGTTGCTTACCATTCGGGCCAGAGGGCCGAGCTCACAAACATTGCCTTTATACCGTGGGGACTTGAGGAATGAATAGCCATGCTTTTTCTCAAGGTCAGGCTCTGTTTGGCCTTTGGCCGGGTTTTTCCCCGAAGCAGAATCTGCATACCAGGAATGCTTCAAATCTTCGGTAATACTCTCCTTAGCAAAAGGCTGGGGCTGCAAATCCGGGCCAACTACACCGCTCTTGAACAGCGTACCCGTGGGCAAGTCAAAGCCACCGTAAGCAAGCATCCTCTGGCAGCCTTTACCAATCTCGAAATAGTCGGCGTAGGTCTTGGCAACAGCTATAACATCCGGGATATAGGCATTGTCTATGAAATCCCTGACTTCGTTCAAACGCCAGAGGAAATTGGTTATCTTCTCTTCGTCCAATTGCTCGGTGACCCCACCGGGGACGATGGCTATGCTGTGCGGCATCTTGCCGCCGAAAATCGAAAGCATCTCCTGGCACTTGCGTCTGATGTCCAAGGCCCGCACGTAATGGCTGACCAATTCGGCGTTTGGCTTGCCCGTTACCCGGTAATCCCCTTCATAACGGGGGACGAAAGGTGCTACACTGCCGACGGCAGCGACGGCATCGACATAATCAAGAGCGGCCAGATGGTAAAAGTGCAAGATATGCGACTGCAGGAAATTCGAGCCCAATATAAGACTACGCATGAGCTTGCCATTATCGGGGATCTGGTCGGTCAGGCCGAAAGCCTCATCAAGACAGAGGGCTGATGCCGTGGCGTGAGCAGTGGGGCAGACCCCGCATATCCGCTGGGTGAGGCGATTGGCATCACGGGGGTCTCTGCCCTTGAGGATTATCTCGAAACCGCGAAAAAGGGTTCCCGCACTTTTGGCCTCTTTAACTACGCCGGCATCTATTATCGCCTCAAGGGCCAAATGGCCTTCTATCCTTGTTAGCGGATCAATTCTTATTTTTGTGCTCATTTGATATCCTCGAAAGTAAGCTTCTCATAAAGAGGTGAAGTGTTATCCGGAAACTCCGGTTCAACACAGGCCAGGCACGGGGAGCCTGCCTTGACGCACCAGTTCAGGCCATTGTTCCACTGTCTTAAGGGACAGTCCGCGTTGGCATAATGGCCCTTGCAGCCCAACTGATAAAGGCAGCCTGGGTCGCCCAGTTTCTGGGCAAATTTGCCTTTATCAAAATCAGCACGTCTAGGGCAGTTCTCGTGAACCAACTTGCCGTAGAAAAGTGTAGGTCGTGCGAGGTCATCGAGCTGGAGTGCGTCGGCCCCCGAGAACAATATCACCGATATGGTCCCCGTAAACCACTCCGGATGCAGGGGACAGCCAGGCAGGTTGACTACCGGCGTGTCGATTCGTTCTTCATTAAAGAGATCCTTGACGCCCTTACAGAGCGTTGGGTTGGGCTTGGCCGCAGGAATCCCGCCGAAGGCAGCACAGGTGCCAACGGCAATGGTCAGCAACGCATTTCTTCCAAGTTCAGCAACACTTTGTTTGATCGTGATCTCTTGGCCGTCCATTTCACCGACACTGCCATAACGGCCCCCTTCAGCGGTGGGAATTGCCCCCTCGACAACTAATATGTATCCGCCTTTCCTGTTCTGTTGGGCATCTTTCAAGACGCGGATGACGGGCTCTCCCTGACCAGCCATTATTGTGGCGTGGAAAATGAGACTGAGTTGTTGGCCGGGTACGAGCTCATCAAGCAGAAGATTCTGGATTCTTGGACTTACGGCATTCAAGAGTGATACAGAGCATCCCGTACAACCGGCTCCCTGCAGCCAAATGACCGGATATTGTTTAGTAACCACTTGTTTTCCTTTCTATGCGAAGTGCCATACACACTTTACTACAGGGACCTGGATTTCTCAATCCTGCGGCTCAAGAGCGAGCCGTCGAGAGAATATTATTTATTCGATACCCAATTTGGTTTTGACCGAGGTAATGGTGTTGTAAAGGAGCATAGTGATGGTCATTGGTCCGACGCCGCCGGGCACGGGAGAAATAGCGGCGGCCTTTTCCTTGACGGCCTCGAAGTCCACGTCACCAACCAATCGGTAGCCCCGCTTGGCAGTGGGGTCGTCAACGCGATTTACTCCGACATCGATGACCACTACGCCGTCCTTGACCATGTCGGCGGTGACCATCTTGGGCCGACCGGCAGCGGCAATGAGGATGTCAGCCTGGCGAGTAATCTCGGTCATGTTCCTGGTGCGGGTGTGCACGCAGGTGACGGTGGCGTTGGCGCGGTCGTTCTTCTGACTGAGCATGTTCATTAGCGGGCGTCCGACGATATTGCTTCGGCCGACAATGACCACGTGCTTGCCGGGAATCTCCACGCCGGAACGGATGAGCATCTGGACCACGCCATGAGGAGTGCAGGGCAGGAAAGTTTCCTGGCCGACCATCATTTTGCCGACATTGGTGGGATGAAAGCCGTCCACGTCCTTGGCCGGGTCGATGGCCAAGAGGACCTTGGACTCGTCAATGCGCTTTGGCAATGGCAACTGGACGAGGATGCCGTGAATTTTGTCGTCGGCGTTGAGCTTGGCGACGAGCTCGAGCAGGTCGGCCTCGGAGGTTTCGGCGGGCAGTTTGTGCTCGTCTGAAAAGAACTCGGCCTCCGCACAGGCCTTGCCCTTCATGCGGACATAGACTTGGCTGGCGGGGTCTTCGCCGACGAGGACCACGGCCAGGCCGGGGGTTATGCCGTGCTTGGACTTTAGCTCCTGGGCCTGGGTTTTGATCTCGGTGCGCATCTGCTCAGCGATGGCTTTACCGTCTATAATCTTGGCTGACATCTTTCTGAAACTCCTTTTGGAAAACTAGGCGGATGAAACCGCCAGCACGTAGGCCGTGGGCGTTTGACGAAATCGACAAATCATACGGGCAAGCCCTGTCCGGTCCGCGGCGGGCAGGGCTAAATTTTCGCAAGCAAAAACGACTGTGGCCTCCGGCGAGGCGGGACTGATAGATACCTGCTTAGTGGATAGGTCTGGTGGCATAAATGCGCTACCTGCATAAAAAGACCGACAAACCGATCTTCCGCGGCAAGCCATGGCGGCGTGTAGCCTGAGCAACTGCCCATAAACAGGCAGTCGGGTGCCCGACGTATTGGCGGGCTGCAAAGGCCTCCACGCCCTGAACCAGCCTGTCCGCGAACCGGTTCGTCGGCCTAAGAGGGAAACTCCTTGTAATAGCGACACTTACGGGCAAATGGGTCCCGAGAGTAGGCGCCATGTTAATTATAGTACGATCCAGCGGAGTGTCAACAGAAAATAAAGGAATTCCGGGCAAAAGAGGGTGAAGCAGCAGGGAGAAATGGAATAGCGGTGAACGCGCCCGGCAGGACTCGAACCTGCAACCTTCGGATTCGAAGTCCGCGACTCAAAAAACGCAAGAGTTGTAAAACCAAAGACTTGCAAAACTGCTAAAGAGCAGTTGACACCTCAGTTGACACCACAATCCCCAAAACAGCCCAAGATCGGCCTTTCAGAACTACCGGCAGACCTAACCGAAATCGTAGCCGTCTGGCCGAGCCTTCCTGGACCCGTCAAAGCGGGGATTCTGGCCATGGTCCAGGCGTATGTATCCCAGCAGCCGTCGGCAGGCAGTACACCAAGCCAATCTGCCCAGACTGATGTTTCCCAGGAACAATAAACAGGCCGCAAACAATCAGCACAATAGGGTGACTGAAGCGGCCAGAAAGTAGAGGATCGGACATGAAGAACAAAGCAAAGGAATGCAACGGTCTTACAGGCAAGCAACAGGCCTTTGTGGCAGCTTACCTGTCCAACGGCTTTAATGCTACCAAAGCAGCCGTCAAGGCAGGCTATGCCCCGCACAGTGCCCACGTGGAAGGATGCAGGCTGCTGAGAAATGCTAAGGTTAGCGGTGCTATCGGCAAGGCATTCCAGGACAAGGGGATCGCCCCGGAAACCGTCCAGATTCTGTTGGGCAGTGTGGCCTTCGACGCAGACATCACGGACTTTGAGCCGTGGATCAAGGGGGAAAAGACCCTGGAGCAGCTGCGGGCCGAAGGCGTGGACACCAGGGCCGTCAAATCGGCCACAGACAGCCCCAGGGGCCGCCGAATCGAGCTCCACGACCGTCTGGCTGCCCTGAAGGAGCTTGGCCGAATCCTAGGCCTAGTTACCAGGAAGCACGAAATCAGCAGGAAGCTGCGGTCAGAACCCAACCTGAAGGATATGACTGACGAGGAACTAGGGCGGATGGCCTATGCACTCAGGCCCCAGCCGGAAGGGCTTCAGTTCCTTGGCCAAGAAGAGCTGGAAGTCTGGGCAGCTGAAATCGACAAGGAAGTTAACCGACGTAGGGAGAATAGGTAAATGACTAAGCAAAAGGCAAAAAGGCGAAAACCAGCGAAAAAGAAGACCGAGTTAGCAAAGAGGGATAAGCATGAAGGCTCTGAAATTCTGGGAACTATGAATTCAAATGGCAAAATGGTCAATATTAAAAAATGGCATATCAGCGGCGTATCTATTCCGCCAGAAGGAATGCTGGCCTTTGATGATCTGAAGGAAAAAGAGAAGGAGATATTTAAACTAAAGTTTGCCTCTGTGAAAGCGGCGTTGAAGTCCAAATCTAAGGACTTGCAAAATGAGGCTATTGATGAAATGTTAGGGGATTTAGTTGCAGGCGCTTATCAAGACAAGATCATAGCCTATGCTAGAGTACCTTCAGGAGACAGTCGAAACAGCTTTGAGACATACAATAGCATTATCAAAGCTAGACAGTCGGCAGACACGCATCTGCTGAACATAATCAAGGCTGTTAGGGATATTAAGCGTCCACCGGTAAGCGTGGTTGTAAAAGAA
>DAOVKO010000055.1 GCA_030631725.1 Actinomycetes bacterium
AGGATGAGAACGCCCAATATCGCACAGGATACAGAATCGCCAAGGAACCACAGAACAGACATTCCCACTGCCAGTCCCGTTATCGCACAGACCACGCCTAAGAATACTGCAGCCAGTCCCGTGAACGGTACTATAACTCCATACTTCATAGGATTCAGGGCAAGAATGACCAAATACGCTCCCACCGCAACATACGTAGCCGACATCAGACGAAGCGCGTACTCGACCAGCGGCGAATCCGGAAGATGAAGCGACTCAATCCCAAAGTATTTAGCAATGGATTCCCATGCTGAGATAGGCAGGAACATTCCAAATACCGACAGTAGGCATCCAATGCCGGCTATCCACAGGCAGATTTTTAATGCACGCATTGTCAGCTCCTTTCAATAAATAGCAGACTTCTAGTTATTTGTTTTTCACGGTCTCATTCAATTCAACGATGCGAAGCTCCAGCCTTTTTATTTCTCGACTGGTATTGTTTTTGAAGAGCATTTGCCAGTACTTGATTTTACTGAAAATACAAACCTGTACGCAGCTGACAAAGATAGCGGCATACATAATCTGGAATTGGATCTGGTCTGTATAGAAGAATTTGATGCCGCAAAAGACAACCCCAGCCATAAAAGGTAAAGAGTATAAAAAGTGGACAATCATACTTGGTAACATTTTTTTGCTGTAAAGTTGCCCAACCATCGACCATAGCGTATCTTCTCTTGACTCATCGTACGTATCTTCGATTATCTTTTTTATTTGTTCTTCGTTCATCATATTTCTCCTTAGAGTTCATTCGAAATGCTCTTGCCATAACTTTTTCAGTTCTTCTCTTGCTTTGTGTAAGCGTGACTTGACAGTACCTTTTGGGATCTTAAGGGCTATACTGATTTCGGAGATGCTGAGCTGTTCGAAGTAATACAAGCTAAGGACCGCCTTTTTTCTCATATCCAACTGTTCCAGCAATTCTCTCAGGCCGATGTCTTTTTGTTCCTGTTGTCCCTGGTGTTGATGGACTTGGCTTTCTTCAAGACTGATCTGTTTGGTCGCTTTCCTTTTCTTTATCCAATCAATTGATTTATTTGTCGTTATTCGATATACCCAGGCCCTGAAATTTGCTGGGTCGTTCAATTTTCTCAAACCTTTTATGATGCCCAGCCAACTTTGCTGAGTAACGTCCCAGGCAGCTTGGTTGTCGCCTGTCATTCGAAAAGCGTGCTGCCACAGACGTTTCTGCCAACGCCTCACAAGTTTTTCCATGGCCTTGGCGTCCCCGTCCTGAGCATCCATGACCAGCAACTGGTCTTCAATATTTGAGCGTTCACTGGCCATCTATCTTATTAGTCTTAGGATTGGCCCCGATGGTTCATTTTTATCAGCGTTTATAATAGCTAAAATAGCCGGCCAAGACCAACACGAAGTGTCCTTCCCGTAGGGACCTGTGGTCGGAAAGTCTTGTAAAATATTCGCCCCAAGGGCATACTGACGGATAGATTGGAGGGCACTCATGGGTGAATTGCCCCAGCCGTTGAGCCCGACGCACAAAAAATGGCAATTGCTGCGGACCTATGCCGCCCGATATCCCCTCTGGTGCGCCTGGCAGATAACTTATCGCTGCAATATGCGCTGCGCCTTCTGCAATTATTGGAAGGACCCCGCCGGCGAACTGCCCGAGCAGAGCTTGGCCGACATCACCCGCGGTTCACGCCAACTAGCCAGACTCGGCTCGCTCGTCATTTCCCTGGCCGGCGGAGAACCCATGCTCCGCCACGATCTGCCCGAAATCGTCCGCCAAGTCGCCCGCTGGCATATCCCCTTCATCACCACCAACGGCTCAAACGTCACCGCCAAGAACGCCCGCCGACTCATGCAGGCCGGCCTCTGGGGCGCCTCGGTCAGCCTCGATTACGCCAACCCCACCAAGCACGACCGCAGAAGAGGCCAATGCGGATCTTTCGACCAGGCAATACAGGCCTTGGATTTTTTCAGCTCCGCTCGTCTGCACCGCTGGCAGCGGGTAAACGTAATGACCGTCCTGCTTCACGATAATCTTGGGGAGATCGAAGAGCTCATCCGCTTGGCCCGGGCTCACCAGGCCTACCTCATGATTCAGCCCTATGGCATCTTGAAAACCGGCTCGACTAAATTCCGCCACCAGCCCAACGGTGTCTCCCAACATCTGCTCGAACTAAAAAAACGCTACAGCAATTTCCTCTCCAACCCTATTTTCTTAAGCCGCTTCGACCAGGCCCTCGACTCCGGAGTCCCCGGCTGCCGCGCGGGAACAGCCTTTTTCAATATCGACTCCGCCGGCGATATCAGTATTTGCGTCGAGCAGCGCCACCGGCCCCTGGCCAATCTTTACCGCCACCGCATCCAGGATATTGTCCGCCTGCTCCGCAGCAGGGCCCGGGCCAACACCTGCCGCTCCTGCTGGTACAACTGTCGCGGCGAAGTGGAGATGCTCTATCGCCCCTGGTCGCTTTTCAAGAGTCTGCCCACGCTCTTTTTCGACACCGGCCGACCACCGGCCGATTAGAGCCTTTCACCCAGCAGCCCGTTACCCCTGCATTGACATGAACCCCAAAAACTGATATTTTGGCCTCCTGCCAAGACTCGATTTTCTTACATCCGGAAAGGACACACCAAAGTGCCCGAAGTAACCTTGATTACCGGTGACGGGGTTGGCCCCGAGCTCGCCCAGGCCGCTCGAAGATGCATCCAAGCCACAGGAGCCAACATCACCTGGGATGTCCAACAGGCCGGCCTGGACGTCATGAAAACCGAGAAGACCCCCCTGCCCCAGAGGACAATCGACTCCATCCACCGCACAGGCATAGCTCTCAAGGCCCCCATCACCACCCCCATCGGCACAGGATATCGCAGCATAAATGTCCACCTCCGCCAGATGTTCGACCTCTACGTCTGCCTCCGCCCCGCCAAGAGCTATCCCGGCGTGCGCAGTCGCTATGAAAACATCGATCTGGTCGTCGTCCGCGAAAACACCGAGGACCTCTACGCCGGCATCGAGTTCGAAATGGGCAAACCAACCACCGCCGAGCTCATCGACTGGATCAATGCTCATAACGAGCGACCCGTCAAGACCGGCCGCGATACCACCGGCATATCCGTCAAACCTATCAGCGTGGAGAATAGCCGCCGAATTCACGAGTTCGCCTTCCAGTACGCCATCCGCGAACATCGCCGCAAGGTTACGACCATCACCAAAGCCAACATTATGAAATACACCGATGGCCTCTGGCTCGACACCGCCCGACAGGTCGCCAAAAAGTACGCCGGCAAGGTCGAGTTCGAGGATTGGACCCTCATCGACAACATGTGCATGCAGCTCGTCCAGAAGCCAGAGCTCTACGACGTAATGGTCCTTCCCAATCTTTACGGCGATATTATCTCCGACTTATGCGCCGGTCTGGTCGGCGGACTCGGCGTAGCCCCCGGGGCCAACATCGGCAATGACGCGGCCATCTTCGAAGCCACCCACGGCTCAGCGCCTAAGTATAAAGGACAAAACAAGGTCAACCCCACCGCCCTCATACTCTCCGGCGTGCTTATGCTTCATCACCTGAACATGACCTCCCAGGCCGACCGCCTCGAAAACGCTGTCGCAGCCGTCATCGCTGAGGGTAAGAGTGTAACTTACGATATGAAGCCCAACCGCGACGACCCCACTGCCGTGGGCACTAGTCAGATGGCCGACGCCATCATCGCCAAGATAGAGGCCCTCTAGTATGGACCTTGTCGCGAGACGGACCATTACTATGCCCAACCGCCCCTACCTGGACATTATCAACGGCCTGCACAAGGGGATCATTGCCTCTCTAGCTCGCGCTTTGCTCAGCGCACTAACCCTACCCTATTCTCTGGCCGTCCACTTGCGCAACATCCTCTATGACCTGCGAATCTTGCCCTCTTACTCTGCCGAAGTGCCTGTCGTTTGCGTCGGTAATATCGCCTGCGGCGGCACCGGCAAGACCCCCATGGTCATCGCCCTGGTGAAAATGCTCCAGGAGCTCGGCCACCGCCCCGCAATTCTCACCCGCGGCTACAAGGGCTCAGCCGAAAAACCAGCAGACGAAGTCCTCCTCTTTGCTCAAAGCCTGCCCGACGTTCCGGTCGTCGTCAATCCCGACCGCGTGTCTGCCGCTAAAGCAGCCGCAAAGCAATTCGATATCGACGTGCTGGTAATGGACGATGGTTTCGGCCATCGCCGCCTGAGCCGGGAGCTGGACATCGTCCTGCTGGCCGAGCCCCTGGAGAAGCTCCGTCTGCTGCCCCGAGGTCTATATCGCGAGCCAGCCTCCTCCTTGAAAAGAGCGGACATTGTTATTAGAACCCATGAGCCGCTCGACAATCCCGACGAGAATTATGCTGTTCGTCAACCCACACAGCTCGTATCCACCGGCCAGGAAATCAAATTGCAACACTTGCAGGATAAAAAGGTATTAGCCTTTTGCGCAATTGCCAACCCCGATTCTTTCGAGCACACTTTGACTCAGGGCGGCGCCAAGCTCACCGCACAGAGGCACTACCCGGATCATCATCGCTACTGCCGGCGGGACTTGGACGAGTTAGCTCGCCTGGCCCGCAGCTCTCAATGTTCCTTAGCCATTACCACCATGAAGGACTGGGTCAAAATTCAGCACGACCAACTCACCTGGCCCCAACAAGACCCTTGCTCCCTCTGGGCCTTGGATATAGAAATGACCTTCTCCGACCAGACCCGACAATTACTGCAAGCCAAACTCAAGGCCCTCTTTGCCGGCCACTTGGCTGTTGGAGATTTATGACACACGAAACACTAATGAAAACCGTTGAGAGCCTCACTTCAGGCTCAATCCTGCTCCTGGGGGATTTCATGCTCGACCGCTACATCCACGGCGACATCGAGCGGATCAGCCCCGAAGCCCCCGTCCCTATCATGAAAGCCCTCACCCGCGAATCCCGGCCGGGCGGGGCAGGCTCGGTTGCAGCTAACATCCGGGCTCTCGACGCTCGAGTAACCTGCCTCGGTGTAGTCGGCGACGACGAGGCCGGCTCAGAGCTCTGCCGAAAGCTCTCTCTGGCCGGGGCCAATATAGATCACCTATTGTCTCTGCCCGGAAGACCTACCACCGTCAAGGAACGCTTCGTCGGTTTGGCCCAGCATCGCCATGGCCAACAGGTCCTGCGAGTTGACCATGAAGACAGCTCCGAACTGCCCCAGGCCATTGGGGATCAGCTATTGGCTGAGCTCAAGAAGCTGCTTCCTAAAGCCGACATCCTCTGCCTGGAAGACTACGGCAAGGGCCTGCTCAGCGACGGCCTTTGTCGTGCGGCCATCGATTTGGCAAAAAAGGCTCGCAAGCCCGTGCTGGTTGACCCCGCCCGCACCAGTGATTTCTCAAAATACACCGGCGCCGACCTCATCACTCCCAATCGATTCGAAGCCTCTCTGGCCGCCGGCTCGGAAATTGCTGACCCCGACAGCCTCTCCCAGGCTGCCGAGAAGCTCCTGGCCGCGGGAAAATTCGACGCCGTGGTCATTACCCTCGACAGGGAAGGTGCATACCTCTTGCAAAAAGGTCAACCCGGCAGCTTGATCCCCACTCGCCCCCGCGAAGTGTACGACGTTACCGGGGCCGGGGACGTGGTTCTGGCCGCCTTGGCCGTGGGGCTGGCCTCCGGCTGCGATCTGCGCCGAGCCGTTGCCTTTGCCAACGTTGCCGGTGGATTGGCCGTCGAAAAAGCAGGCGCCGCCACTGTCAGCCGCCAGGAAATCCTGGCCGACCTTATTGCCGGACAGGCCGGTTTCTCCGGTAAAATTCGCACCGCCGAGCAGCTCGCCCAAGAACTGCAGCCCTTTCGCCAAAACGGCCAAACCATCGTTTTTACTAACGGATGCTTTGACGTCTTGCACATGGGCCACGTATCTTTGTTAGCCCAGGCCCGGGCCAAGGGCCATGTACTCATCGTTGGCCTGAACTCCGATGAATCCATCCGAGCCAATAAGGGACCGGGCCGCCCCGTCTGCAGCGAGCAGCAGAGGGCCGCCGTCTTGGCCGGCCTCGAATCCGTTGACTACGTCGTAATCTTCAATGATAACGAACCTATCAAACTGCTCGACAAACTTCGCCCCGATATCCTGGTCAAAGGCGAAGACTGTATCGAGCGAGGCGTGGTCGGCCGAGAGCTCGTCGAAGCCTACGGCGGCAAAGTCGAGTTGGTCCCCATGGTACCGGAATGTTCGACCACCAATATAATCCAGACTATCCTGCAGAAGTATTCGCCAGAGGAGCTCAATGATTGAGGCAAGCATACAAAAGGCATTTGACGATCACAGTCAAGCTGTTGGATTCTTGCAGGACTCAGTGGAGTTGCTGGAAGAAATGGCTGGGCTGTTGATTGAGAGCCTACGGGCCGGCGGTAAGATTCTGGTTTTCGGTAACGGCGGTTCGGCAGCCGACGCTCAGCACATTGCCGGGGAGCTGCTGGGCCGTTTTCGCCGCGAAAGGCCAGCCTTTGGGGCCCTGGCCCTTTCCACCGACACTTCTACTATCACTGCCATCGCCAACGATTACAGCTTCGATCAGATATTCGCCCGCCAGGTTCAAGGCCTCATCCGTCCCGGCGATGTCGCCTGGGCTCTCACCACCTCCGGCAACTCCCCCAACGTTCTGCTCGCACTTCAGGCCGCCAGAAAACTCGGTGCCAAAACCATCGCCTTTAGCGGGGGCGACGGCGGAAAAGTCGCCCAGCTCGCAGACTCATGCCTGGTCATTCCCGCAAACCACACCGCTCGCATCCAGGAGGCCCACCAGTTGGCCTATCACATATTGTGTGATCTCATCGAATCTGCCCTCGCTGACCACCGGAGGACTGCTCCAAATGAATGAGCCGACAAATGCAACAGACGCCAAACCGGCCATCTTTCTAGATCGTGACGGCACTCTCAATCTCGATCTTGTCGGATACGTTAGGACAGTCGAGGATTTCCATCTTCTCGAAGGCGTGGGCCAGGCCTTGCGCCGCCTGCGGGCCGCCGGCTATCTGCTGGTCGTAGTTACCAACCAGGCCTGCTTGGCCAAAGGCCTTTTGAGTGAGCAGGGCCTTAAAGAAATCCACGACCATATGGAGCACCTCTTAGGCGAGGAGGCTGTCAGCCTCGATGGTATTTACTTCTGCCCCGACCATCCCGAGGGCACCGTCAAGAAGTATCGTGGCCAAAATGATCGCCGTAAGCCTGAGCCGGGCATGATCCTCGAGGCCGCTGAGCACTTGTCTATCGACCTGAGCAAGAGCTGGATGATAGGTGACACATCCCGCGACAGCCGGGCCGGCAAACGCGCCGGCTGTCGAACCATTCTCTTGACCGGAGCCGAACTCTCCGAAGAACAGCTCGACCAGCCAGCGGATACCCAGCACGCCGACTTCACCGCCGAAAACCTCCTTGATGCCGCCGAAATCGTTATCCAGCAGGACATCGGCCCGGCCCAGGGTCAGCAGCTGCCCCAGAAAAAACCTTTCCGTCAAAGGCCCACTGAGCTCGATACGCGCCAGCTCCTCAGCGACATACTCAGGGAGCTCCGCCATCAACGCATTGCCCCCCAGCACCGCGAGTTTTCCATTAGTAAAATGCTGGCAGGAATGGCCCAATGTGGCGTCTTCCTCTGTCTGATCATGGCTTACGTGGCCTTTTCCTATTGGTCCGGGCGAGCCCTTTTGATTTGCCTGATGATCGGGCTTACCCTCCAGATGATGGTCGTAGCTCTGCTTCTGGTACACCGCTCCAGTTAGGGGAAAGCTCTGTGATCAGTACAATTGCAAAGCCCCTCCCCAACTCTGATCGCATGTTGGTTGTCTTGCCCAGTTGGCTCGGCGATACGGTCATGGCCACACCTGCCCTGCGCGCTTTGCGCCGCCAGTTTCCCCACGCCCACATCACTTATCTGGGACGCCCCGGGTCCCTGGCCCTGCTCGCTGACGCCCCCTGGGCTGATTCGGCCATCCAGGCACCACTACCGCATGGCTTGAGCTATGGGGCCCAGTTCTTTCGTTCGGCTAAAGAATTAGCCCGCCACCATTTCGACTCCGCCGTGCTTATGCCCAACTCTTTCGGCTCAGCCCTGATGGCCACTCTGGCAAAGATCGAACGCCGAATCGGCTATGACCGCGATGGCCGGGGAATGCTCCTGACCGATCGCTTGTTGCCCGCCAAGGAGAACGGGAGATTCGTCCCCGGGCCCATGATTCGATATTACTTGGCCTTGGCCGGATATCTCGGCGCCAGCCAACTGGATACCACTATGGAGCTCTTCACCTGTCCGGACGACGAACGGGCCATCGAAAGCCTTTTCGACCAATGGAACATTGACTCCGCCAAGGGCATATTACTAGTGCATCCCGGCGGAGGTTTCGGACCCTCGAAGCGCTGGCCCGCCCAAAAGTACGCTCAAGTCGCCGATGCCTTGGTCGAACGCTTTGGTTTGCAGCTTATTATTACCGCCGGTCCCAAAGAGGCCGATGTAGCCGCCGACCTCCAAACCGCCCTCAAGGCCAAAGCCCTCAACTTGGCTCAGCACAATATCTCCATCGGCCAACTCAAGGCCCTGGTCCGCCGCAGCCGTTTGATGATCGGCAATGACACCGGGCCGCGGCACATCGCTGCAGCCTTTTCTGTGCCCGTGGTTACTATTTTCGGCCCCACAGACCCCGCCTGGACAGATACCTTCTTTGACGGCCAGCGCATCGTCCGAGCCAAGGTCAGTTGCGGACCATGCCAGAAGAAAACCTGCAAGAAAGAGAGCCTGCGTTGTATGGACCTTGTAACAGCCGAGATGGTCCTGGCCCAGGCCGTCGATCTGCTCGAACATTGGCCCCGGGGAAAGGCATGAGTTTATAACCTCACGCCAGCGCATCCTGGCTGTTGGATTTTATTATTGGTTTACTGAAAGAGTACTAGCTTAGCCCCCAACCCCGGCGGGTTTTTCCTCTCCAACCGAACTTTCCAATGGTGCTTCCTTCTCAAGAGGCAGTTTTTCAGATACCTCCCTGATCGGAGCTTCTTCGGCTTTGTCCAGGCGGCATTTGATCAGGTATCCTCCACCGATGAGAATAGCCAGCAGCACAATAATGACCACCACCAGTCGCCATGACAGCCGAGCTATGCCCTTCGACCCTTCGGGATACCTGGGACATTCGCTGAAGAACTTGCCCTGTTTGCGGGTCAGGCGCATCCGGGCATTGATGCCCCAGCCTGACCCTTCCAGTATGGCGCTGATATCCCGCTTGCGCAGCTTCAAGTAGGCTACAATCGAAATCGGCAGCATTACTGCTAGCACGGCCACGAGAACGCCAATGATAATGGCCAGCGGGTTTGTCTGGGCCAATGTCTTGGTAATATAAGCCAAAGCCGAGCCCAGCGCCGCCATGGCTACCCCCGCCCCCAGCAGCATTCCGCCGGTCGAACCTCCCAAACCTCCCTTGGCCGCAGGGGCCGCAGTAGCTTGGCTCATCGCCGTTGACGCCTTGCTGTCGAATTTCTTTTCAGCTTCAGCTGTAATCGATTCAATCTTCCCGGTCAGCATTCTGCCCAGCCGCAGAAACGGTGCCAGCAACGCCTCGACCAGACTGACCGGATTCTCGATAATATACATGACCTTGGCATCGGCTTCGGTTCCCGCCAGGTCATAAAACACACCCCGCTTACCCAGGCACAGATTCCCCCGCCCCCCGGAGGTTACCGGCACAGCCACTTCATACTTTGTACTGCCGTCTTTCGGGGCTACCTCCACGTACAGCACGTACATATTCGATGTCTTGGCTACCTTGGCATGTTGGGCACGATTGGCCGAATTAACCGCCAGGTTGAATCTTCTGCCGTCCATTACCAGTGTTCCCATTTCAAACATGGCCCGTTTTTGGGGGTCGTAGAGATGCGGAAAACTCACAAAGTTGTTTGCCAGAGATATCATGTACGCTTGATACAGAACCGCTTTTTCTGCCAGACGGATATTATCCAGGGCGAACGCCGTTTCCTTGCTCTTGGCAATCAGGTCCTGCACGGCCTTGGTGAAATTTCCATCCACATAGCTTCGCAGCTTTTGGACCCCCAGCGACTCCAGGGCCGTACTCGGCTTGCCTTGG